>VHCZ01000005.1 GCA_016871535.1 Verrucomicrobiota bacterium | reverse complement strand
GGTGGAGGGCTGGCAGCGTGGGCTGACTGAGTTCCAATCGATCTCAAAGCTGAACGGCTGGCGGAGTCCCAGGCTGGGCATCAGTGTCCATTTGGAAGACGAACGACTGCAAATCCGGTATCCGGACAGGCGACCCTTCATGGAGGCTTGGGAAAGCATCCAGCGTGCTGACAAGGAAGCTGAACGCGCCGAACGGCTGGCGGCCAAACTGCGCGCCCTTGAAGCAGATCCGGACCAGCTTTAGCAAGAACTGATTCACGCCGCGGCCGAGTTCACAGGCTGACTTCGGGATGAAAGTCCTGTTCCTCAATCCCGAGCAGTACGTCGGTTGGGAAGACGAGCCGTCCAACCATGAATTGCGGCTCCCGATTCTGAACTGCGGGATGGTCCGCGAGCACCGCGACTACTGCTACCAACGGGTCCTGAAGGCTGCGGGGCGCGCGGTCATGGACCGGGAGATCCTGACACTGGTGGAGGAGTTTCAGCCCGACCTGGTGATCAACTCCACCACGTGGCCGAATCAATCCGTGGGCAGCGGATTGCTGCACGCGATCATGGGCCGCGGCGTTCCGGTGTACACGCAAGTGTGGGACACATTCCTGGAGCCTGCGCCGCACGAACTGGAGTGGTTTTACAGTTGCACTTGCCTGGGGATCGCATCGTCGATTTCCTGCTTCGAGAAGTACTGGCGCCGGGCTGAGTTCGGTTGCGGTCCGCGGGGCGTCCTTTTCACGACGGGCCACAATGTCTTCACGGATCAAGTTCGCAAAGTGGAGCTTCCCAAGCGCTATGACGTAACGCTGCTGGGAAGCAATGAGGGCCAGCGCACAATTTTCAAGAAATTCCTGGCGGGCCGTTTGCCCGGCCTGGGTATTTTCTTTCACAAGCTGGGCGGACTCATCGATTGGGAGAAGTGCCAAGGTGCATCCGACCGCGAGCGCCTGACCGATCGATGGCTGCCGTGGGATCAATACGTGGAAGCCATCAATCAGTCGAAAGTCTGTGTGTGCGCTCAAACGGGCAAGGGGCGGGACCAGGTCAAAGGAAAGATATTTGAATTCCTGGCCTGCGGCGCGTTTGTGCTCGCAGATGCCAGCGCGGAAACTCGGAAACTCATTCCCGAAGGCTGTCTGGCGTATTATGAAGATATTCCGGACTGTTTGGAGAAAGCCGCCTACTTCGCCCGGAACGATGCGGCTCGGGAGAAGATCGCGCGCTCAGGGTACGACTGGTTTCACGCACACTTTGATTTCCGGAAATTCTGGGCCACTTTCTTGCGCTCGGCGGTCGTGGGCGATGTGCCGTTGCCGTCACCTCCTGTCCAACCTTGCCATAGGTCAGCCCCATCCGTTCCCAGAAAAGGTGAAGCGCATGCGGAAGGGCGGATTCAAGAATTGTTGGGCGCGGGTTACTCGCGCTGGCGCACCTCGCCCGTGTCTGCAAAGATCCGCAAACCCACGAGTTTGCGATCGATGCTCTGCGCAGGTTGCATCCGTCGCACCCGGCCGCCGAGGCTGAGTTGGAATTCGCGGCCGGCACGGGCGCCAGGAACTCCCCTTGCGCCCCGGAACTCGCGGCATGATTCCGGCGAACCGACGAGCAGCCATGGATGACACGCGTGTCTTCGTCCAGGCCAGAACCAGTTCCAGCCGGTTTCCGGGGAAGGTCCTGGCTCCGTTTCTCGGGCGCCCAATTATTCGTCACGTGGTGGAGAGGCTTTCGCAAGCTGTGCCGCGAGATCGCATCGTGGTCGCAACTTCCACGGATGCCTCAGATGATCCTTTGGCCGCCTATGCAACAGGCCTGGGCGTCGCCGTCTTCCGCGGGCCGTTGGAAAACGTGTTCTTGCGCTTTCGAGAATCTTTAAGCAGTTTCCCGTGCGGATGGTTTTTCCGCGTGTGCGCCGATAGTCCGCTGTTGGACCCGAGTTTAGTCAACCGGATGCTGTCCGAACGGGCTCGTGATGTCGATCTGGTGACCAACATCCAGCGCCGGACGTTTCCGCGGGGTCAAAGCCTGGAATTGGTCAATTCCGCGACCTTCGCTGAGATCGACCCGGGAACGCTGTCGGAAGAGGAGCAGGAGCACGCGACGAAAGTCTTCTACACCCACCCGGAGCGATATCGCATCGTCAACATCGTATCGGCCAATCCAAAACTGGCGGAGCAAAGCCTCGCTGTGGATACGATCGAGGATCTGCGCCGGCTGGAACAATGGTCAGCAGCCCAATCCACTCTGTGAGAAAGCCCTTGACGGTCGCGGTTTGCGGGTTGGGCGTCGGCGAACAACACGCGGTCGCTTTTCGCAGTCTTCCCACGTGCCAGATTCGATGGCTCTATGATCTGGAGCCTGCCCGCGCCCGAACGCTTGCCGAAAAACTGGGCGTGGGAGCCGCGGCGCCGGATTTTGAAACGATCGTGTCCGATCCGGAAGTCCAGATCATTTCCATCGCCTCGTTTGACGACGCTCACTTTGGCCAGGCGGTGCAAGCGCTGCGGGCGGCCAAGCATGTTTTTGTCGAAAAACCGCTGTGCCGCACGCTCGATGAAGTGCGCGCGCTCAAGCAAACGTGGATCGAGAGCGGCGGACGGCGGCTGGTCTCGAATCTGGTTCTGCGAGCCGCGCCGCTCTGCCTCTGGTTGAAAGCGGTGATTCAACAGGGCGAGTTCGGCGAGATTTACGCGTTTGACGGAGATTACCTCTACGGACGGCTCGGCAAGATCACGCAGGGCTGGCGAAAGGACGTTTCGAATTACTCGGTGATGCTGGGAGGCGGGGTGCATCTGGTCGATCTCATGCTGTGGATCACCGGACAAAAACCCGATTCTGTTACGGCCTCGGGCAACAGGATCTGCACGACCGGGACGGCCTTTTGCTACCCGGATTTCCACGCAGCCACTTTCCAGTTCTCGTCCGGAATGGTTGGGCGGATCACAGCGAATTTTGGCTGCGTGCACCGGCATCATCATATCGTCCGTATTTTCGGCACCAAGAAGACATTCGTTTATGACGATCAAGGCCCCCGGATTCACGACGCGCGTGAGCCCGGCGTGGCGGCGAGGAAGATCGATTTGCCGCCGCTCCCCGCTTCCAAGGGCGACCTCATTCCCGGATTCATTCGAGGAATTCTCGATCCGGACAAGACCGAGGCCGAGGCCCAGCGCGAATTTGACGTCATCAGCGCCTGCGTTGGGGCTGATGACGCGATGGCGAAAGATCAAAAGATCGAAATTCAATACGTATGAGTGACGCGCGGCAGATTCCGTTCGCCCGCCCCTGGATCACGGAGGACGACCGCCAGGCGGTGCTTGAAGTTCTGAACGGCCACATTCTAACCCACGGACCGCATTGCAAGGCGTTCGAGGAAGAATTCGGAGCGTTTCTGGGCGAAGGCGCTCATTGTGTTTCGGTCAGTTCGTGCATGGCGGCGCTGCACCTGGCTTATCTCCACTTCGGCATCGGTCCCGGGGATGAAGTCATCGTGCCAGCCCAAACCCACACCGCCACTGCGCATGCGGTCGAGTGGGTCGGTGCCAGACCGGTTTTTGTGGATTGCGATCCGCGAACCGGCAACGTGACAGCAGACGCCATCGCCAAAGCCATCACTCGACGGACAAAGGCGGTCTCGATGGTGCATTTCGTTGGGATCCCCTGTGAGATGGCCGGGATCGTTTCCCTGGCCGAACTGCACGGGCTGCGAATCATTGAAGACTGCGCTATCGCCTTGGGCTCGCACTGCCGAGGCAAGCATGTCGGCCTATGGGGTGATGCGGGTTGTTTTTCGTTCTATCCCGTCAAGCATCTTACCACCGGAGAAGGCGGAATGTTTGTCAGCCGGCACCCGTCAGTCGCAGAGGCGGTGAGCAAGCTGAGGGCCTTTGGGGTGGACCGCAAGCATTCTGAGCGTGCGATTCCGGGGATGTACGACGTGCCGACCCTGGGATTGAATTACCGAATGAGCGAAATGCAGGCAGCATTGGGCCGGTCCCAGTTGCGGCGGATGAGGCAAAACCTGGCGATCCGTAAGGAAAACTTTGAACGGCTGAGAAGTGGCTTGTCCTCTTTGCGTGAGGTCCGAGTTTTGGATTCCCAGGATCAGCAAATGGCCAACAGTCATTACTGCCTGAGCGTGGTTCTGGAGAAGGCCTCGGTCGAGTTCAGGAATCGCGTGATTGCCCGGCTGAACACGGTTGGCGTGGGAACCAGCGTGTACTACCCCCAACCGGTGCCCCGAATGACGTATTACCGGGCGAAGTATGGCTACAACCGGCAAGCTTGTTGCTCCGCAGAGGCGATCAGCGACCAATCGATCGCTCTGCCTGTCGGTCCACATCTGACGACAGCGGATATCGACTACGTCGCCCAGGCGTTTGTAAGCATCGTGAAAGAAGAGACTAACGTATGAAGATCGAGCTGAAGAAGCGGCGGATCGCGTTGATTGGCGGCGCCGGGTTTATTGGTCATAATCTGGCGCTCAGCCTGGCCCGGCAAGGGGCGCACGTGGAAATAATTGACGGGCTCCAGGTAAATAATCTCCTGACGTTCGTGTCCGGCAACACCGACTTTCATAACCGCGATCTTTATCTTCAGATCATCAACCAGCGATTGGATTTGCTCCGTGAAGCGGGCATCCAGCTCCACATTCAGGATGCGCGTGATTATCACGGGTTGAGTCATGTGCTGGCCAAGGTTCGCCCGCATGTGATCGTCCACCTAGCCGCGGTTTCGCACGCCGGGCGCTCGAACAAAGACCCATACAGCACGTTTGACCACAGCTTGCGGACACTGGAAAACGCCCTCGACAACGCTCGCGGGCAGGTCGAGCAGTTCATTTATTTTTCTTCGAGCATGGTGTATGGCAATTTTCTCACGGAGGAAGTCAGCGAAGAGCATCCTCTGGAGCCCATTGGAATCTACGGTGCGTTGAAGGTGGCCGGGGAAAAGATGGTGATCGCATACCAGCAGGTGTTTGACTTGCCTTACACGATCATCCGGCCCTCCGCACTGTATGGTCCACGCTGTGTCAGCCGACGGGTTGGGCAAATCTTCATCGAAAGCGCGATGAGCGGCGGAGCATTGCGGGTGGACGGTGACGGATCGGAGAAACTGGACTTCACTTTCATTGGCGACCTCGCCGCCGGGATTGAACTGGCCATTACGAATCCCAACGCGAGGAACCAAATCTTCAATTTAACGTTTGGCCAATCCCGATCCGTGAACGAGTTGGTGGCGATCATTCGGGAGGCATTTCCCGAATCCCCAGTCCAGTACGTGGAACGCGACAAACTGATGCCGTATCGGGGCACTTTGAGCATCCGCAAAGCTCGGGAACTACTCGGATATGAGCCGCAGTACCCGATTGAAGTAGGGTTTACCAACTACATTCACTGGTACAAGAAGCTTCAAAAGGATTACCACTATTGGCGGGAAGACCGGATGGCGGCCTGAGGCGCTTCTCCAAATCGATTCCTTGACGCCCCCGCCGGCGTCCATAGGTCGTCGTAAGCCTTGCAACGCACTTGATGAAGTTCGAGCCTGATGCGTGGCTTAGCCAGGTATTTGGTTATCCCGTCTTCAAGGTGACCCTCGACGAATCCGAGGGCGAACCGGATGCAAGGGCTCGTTTAGAAGCATTTCTTCGCGAGACTTCCCAGGGACGCCCGGCTTTCTATTTTGCCAGGGTTCCTACGCGACGGATCGATCAAGTGAATGCTTTGACTCAGGTGGGATTCAGAGTCGTGGACGTCAACGTCTCACTCGAACGCGAGCCGGGTCCGGCTTCAGTTCCAGGATCAATCGATCCACTGGTTCGGGATTTTGAACTGCGTGACCGAGAAGCCGTGCTGGGAATCGCAGCAAGTTGCTTTGCGTATTCTCGCTTTCATCTCGATCCACGAATTCCACGTGCTCTCGCTGATTCGGTCAAACGCGCCTGGGCAGACAGCTACTTCCAGGGCACTCGCGGGGATCGGCTGCTGGTGGCAGAAGAAGAGGGAGCACTTGTCGGCTTCCTGGCCATCCTGAGCAGGACCGGGCACAAAGGACGAGAGCGCGTTATTGATCTCGTGGGAGTCGCGAAGTGCTGTCAAGGCCGCGGCGTAGGGCGAAGGCTGGTGCAGACCTTCATCGCGCAGTCGGCCGGCCGAGCCGCATCATTAAGAGTGGGCACGCAGGCTGCGAATGTCCCGTCGATCCGCCTGTACGAACGCTGCGGATTCCGCACGAGCGAGACGACCTACGTGTTGCATGCCCACGTGGAGAAAGGATCGGTTGGACCATGAAAGTTGGCTCAGTTGATCTGGAACGCGAAGTTCTGCTGGTTGCCGAAATCGGCAACAATCATGAAGGAGACCCCCGGCTGGCATTGGAACTCGTCCAGGCCGCCGCTGAATCCGGAGCCGGCGCGGTCAAAGTCCAGGTCATCAGGCCGGACCGATTGGTCAATCGGTCGCAGGCGGCGCGGATCAAGCAGTTGTCGCGATTCCGGCTTCCGCATTCAGTCTTCGCTGATTTGGCGGCTGCGGCCAACGCCAAAGGTGTTTTGTTCATGGCCTCAGCCTTCGATGAACAGTCTCTGGACGAGATCAGCGACCTCGTTGCCGCAGTCAAGATCGCGTCAGGTGATTTGGATTTCTGGCCGCTTCTTGCGAGAGCGGCGAGGCTGGGGAAGCCTATCTTCCTCTCGACCGGGACGTGGAGCCTGCCGGAAATCAACGTGGCCGTAAACGAGATTGCGAGACATCTTCCCCGTGAGCAATCGCTGTCTTCCAGACTTGCCTTGCTTCATTGCGTGAGCATGTATCCGACCCCCCTCCAGGAAGCGAATCTTCGGGCCATCCAAACCCTGCGGGCGGAGTTTGGGTTAACAGTCGGCTACTCCGATCACACGTTGGGGATTGAGGCGGCACTGCTCGCCTTGGCCTTGGGGTCTCGCATCATTGAAAAGCACTTCACACTCGATAAGAAGCGGGATTCGTTTAGAGATCATGCCTTATCCGCCGATCCAGAGGACCTGCGTCGACTGGCTGCGATCACTCGCAACGCGGACGCGATCTTGGGAAACGGCGAAAAACGTCCATCGCCGGCGGAGTTGGAATCCGCGGCAACGATGCGACGCTGTATCGTCGCGGCGCGAGATCTGGCTCTGGGAGATCGATTGGCGCTGGCCGACCTGGAATACGTTCGACCGATGGGCGGATTGCCGCCTTCGGCAGCTCAGCGGTTAGTTGGCCGCAGGCTCCGCGTGCCGTTGAAGGCCCACGAGGTCATTCTGGAGAGCCATTTTGAGTAGAACGCAAGAACGCTAATCCGATGTGCGGGATTGCAGGATATTTTGGCACTCGAGAGTTGGAGCCAAACCGCATCGAGACTTGCCTGGAGCGGATGCACCGTCGCGGCCCGGATCATGCCGCCTGGCGCTGCTGGACAACTTCCTCCGGCCGCAGGGCGTATTTGTTGTTCACACGTCTGAGCATCATCGATCTGGACGAGCGCGCCCATCAACCGTTCCGCGTCGGATTCAGGTGGATGGTGTACAATGGCGAACTTTACAATTATCTGGAGCTTCGGGAGGAACTGAAGAAGGAAGGGATCCAATTCGCCACGGAATCGGACACCGAGGTGCTCCTGCGAGCGATCGATTATTGCGGTTGGGAAGCGCTGGACCGCTGTGAAGGCATGTGGGCGTTCGCCGTTTACGATGAACAAAATGGTTCGCTGCTCCTTTGCCGGGATCGCTTCGGAGAAAAACCCCTCTACTTGTACCAGGATGAATCGGGGCTGTTCTTTGGCTCCGAGGCGAAGTTTATCCAGGCCTTGCTCGGCACGAAACTGGAATTAAATCTGGACCAGATTTGCCGTTACCTAGTTAATGGCTACAAGGCATTGTACAAGAAGAAGGCGACGTTTTTCAAAGGACTGAGCGAATTATCCCCGTCCACGGCTTTGCATATCGACGCTGATGGGACGATACGCCAGAAACGCTACTGGCAGCCGGTCTATCGTCCGGACGGCAGAATGTCGGCAGCCGAAGCGACCGCCGGAGCGCGGGACAAACTCTTTCGCGCCGTCAAATTGCGTCTGCGCGCGGACGTGCCGCTCGCTTTTTGTCTGAGCGGCGGAATCGATTCGAACGCCTTGGTCGCGACCGCAAAAAAAGTCTTCGGATACGACGTGCATGGGTTCACGATCTTGAACACGGACGCCCGGTACGAGGAGAAGGACATGGTGGACCTCGCCGTCCGCGAACTCGGTATCCGACACACGTATGTCCCGATCAGCACGGCTGAATTTCTTCCCAAACTGCGGACGCTGGTGCGGCATCATGACGCGCCGGTTTACACGATCACTTACTTCGCTCACTGGCAGTTGATGGAGAATGTGGCCCGGCATGGTTACCACATTTCAATCAGTGGAACCGCCGCGGATGAGCTATTCTCCGGCTACTATGACCACCATCTGGCCTATCTCTACGAAGTCCGAAACGATACCGGGCTTTGCCGGGCCGCAAGGCAGGCCTGGTTAGAGCACGTGAAACCCGTCGTTCGGAATCCGTTTTTGGGAAACCCTGACTTGTTTGTCGAGAGGCCGGATTTCCGCGAGCACATCTTCCTTAATGCCGATGAGTTTGCGGAGTACCTGACGCGGGACTGGTCCGAACCGTTTTTCGAGGAAACGTTCACGGGGAGTCTGCTCCGGAATCGGATGCTCAACGAACTTTTTCACGAAGCCGTGCCTGTTATCCTGCACGAGGACGACCTGAATGCGATGTATTACTCCATCGAAAACCGATCGCCGTTTTTGGACCGCGAACTTTTCGAGTTTTGTCAGAGCGTTCCAACACGACATCTGGTTCGAGAGGGGCGGGCCAAGGCGGTGCTGCGGGATGCGATGAGAGGCATTGCCCCGGATGGGGTGTTGGACAACCGCCGAAAAGTCGGCTTCAACGCTCCGATTCTCTCCTGCTTGAACGTGCGGAGTTCAGACGTGCGTGAAAGTCTGCTCGACCGAAGCCCGGTCTTTGATTTGGTTAAGCGCGAGCGCATCGAGCAATTGCTCCGCAAAGAGCATCTCCCGAACAGCGAAAGCAAATTCCTTTTCTATTTTCTCAACAGTAAAATCTTTTTGGAGGAATTCGCCGCGTGAAATATTGCGTCAAATGCATCATCCCAGACACGCGTCCGAACATCGTCCTTGATGCCGACGGTGTCTGTAACGCCTGCCGTGCGCATGCCCGCAAGCGCGACATCGATTGTGCCGAGCGCGAACACGCGTTTCGCGGCGTCGTGGAATTCGCGAAGAGCCGCAGCAAGGGATATGACTGCCTCATCCCTGTAAGCGGAGGGAAAGACAGCACCTGGCAGGTCATCCGGTGTCTGGAGTGCGGACTGAATCCCCTGGCCGTGACTTGGAAGACGCCCGCCCGAACTAAGATCGGAGCGCAGAATCTGGCCAACCTCGTGAGCCTTGGCGTCGATCACGTGGACTATCAAGTCAATCCCAGGGTGGAACGCAAATTCATGCTGCGGACGTTCGAGCGGTACGGTTCGACGGCCATCCCGATGCACCTGGCGATCTTCAATATTCCCCTCAAGCTCGCCATTCGCCTGGAGATTCCCCTGGTGGTGTGGGGAGAGAACTCCGCCTTTGAATACGGCACCACAGACGAAGCGCTCACTGGCTTTCGCCTGGATCGGCGCTGGCTCCGCACCTATGGCGTCACGCATGGAACGACCGCTGCAGACTGGGCAGCCGTGGATTTGACCGTCAGGGAGCTCACACCTTATTTCGGTCCCGAAGATGAAGAAGTCGAACAAGCCGGAGTGCGAGCGGTTTTCCTAGGGTACTATTTTGCCTGGGATGCCGCCACCAGCCTGGCTGTTGCCCAGGCGCATGGTTTTCGGGCCAGCCCCAGCGGTCCAAAGACGGGCTTTTACGATTTCGCGGACATCGACGACGATTTCATCTCCATCCACCATCATTTGAAGTGGTACAAGTTTGGATTCACGCGTCTCTTCGACAACTTGTCGCTCGAGATTCGGAACGGCCGATTGACTCGCGAGCAGGCGGTTGAAATCGTGCTTGAGAAAGGGGACCAAACACCCGAAGCGGACATCGAGAAGTTTTGCGCCTTCGTCGGGATCACTCGGGAACGGTTCTTTGAAATCGCGGAGAGATTCCGCAATCCGGACATCTGGGTGAAGCGAAACGCCAAGTGGATCATCCCGGGTTTCCTGGTGGAGAATTGGAACTGGAAATGAAGATCGACCGCAAAGAGCCGCCGCGCCGCTATCAAGTGGGACGGGTTCAGATTTCAGACTGCGCGACCATTCGTCTCGAACCGGATGAACAGGTCACGTTTGTGACTTCTTCGGGCAAGGAGCACGATTTCACCGCTAAGAGCTGGGGTTTCTACGCGACGCCATCGGTCAATGCGCGCTTGGTGAAACAAGGTTTCAAGACTGCCCTCGTGAACAACCCTCAAGACAAGATGTTTGTGGTGATAGTCGATCCAGAGCGAATGGACGAGTTCGAGGCTTATCTCCGCCAGGAGCAAGGACAGGTGATCGAGTGGCTCGACCAGAGATTTCGCCTCCCAACCTAAAACCTGAAGAGCCGTGGCCGATACGCAAGAGCCGACCGCCGAGAGAATGACAATCGCAACTCAAATCGAAGCTGGTTGCATCGAATGCGTGCAAGACCGTTCGTGATCCTTCCACGATCTCTCGAATAAAAAGAACCTCCGATATGTGCGCCATTGTCTGTCGCTACCTGTTCAATCGCTCGGTGCCAAGCGATGACGGCGTACTGGCACGGGCGATGGCCTCGCTTCGGCATCGCGGTCCGGATGGCACGGGGACTTGGTCGAAAAACCGGATTGAGATCGGACACTGCCGTCTTGCCATTATCAGTCCGGAAGACGGACAAGAGCCAGTCGTGGACAAGTCGGCAGGCGTGGCGCTGACATTTAACGGCGAAATCTACAATTACAGAGAGATCCGCCAGCGGCTCATCGGGTGCGGCCACGTCTTCCGCACGAACTGCGATGCCGAGGCTTTGCTGCGCGGTTACATCGAATTTGGCATGGATGTGCTCCAGCACTTGAACGGGATTTTTGCTTTCGTCATCTACGACGAGAAAAGGCACCTCGTGTTTGGGGCGCGCGATCATCTCGGCGTCAAACCGCTCTATTACTATCGGGACGAGCAGCAGTTCATTTGCGCTTCTGAAATCAAGGGGCTGTTTTGCGATGCCCGCGTTCCGCGAAAGCTTCGTCAGGACACCCTGTTCGAGTATCTCGTTTTTGGGTTTGTGGCTGGCCCGAACACGCTTTACGAAGGGATCTATCAGCTTGAACCGGCCCATTGGTTCACAATCCTGGACCGCGAATTCACGATCGGCCGATTCTGGAAAGCAAAGGGACACGCCGATCTGATCCAAGAAACCGGCGAGGCATTGGACTGTCTGGAGGCCAAGATTCGGCGCGCGGTGCGCTATCAATTGATCTCGGATGTTCCACTGGCGGCGCTCCTGAGCGGCGGCGTAGACTCCAGTCTCATGACGTTATTCGCTAACCAGGAGCAACCCGGAATCCAGGCGTTCACGTTGCGCCATCCGAGCGAGGGTTATGATGAAACCCAATACGCGACGATGGTGTCGGAAGCAAATGGGATTCCGCTTCATACTATCGACATCGACAGTGCCGACGCGCTCGAACTGCTCCGCAAAGTGACGTGGTTCTACGATGAACCAATCATCCAGACCAACACCATCGGTCTCTACAAGCTGTGTCGTGAGATCTCACGGTTCGGCGTCAAGGTGCTTCTGTCAGGTGAAGGAGCGGACGAAACCTTTGGAGGCTACGATCGATATCGGGAATCGTTGCGCGCTTACCGGAGCGGCAAGGAAGACGTGGTCGTTTACGGGCGCAATGAGGTTGCGTTTCCCCGGATCGAACGCTTCTGGCCCAATCGTCAGCGGCGGTTCGACTTTCGAGAACGCCTCGCGACAGATCTCAAGGGAGAAGCTGACGGCAATCAGTTGCTCCTCTATGACCAATCCACTTACCTCCCGCATCTTTTGCAGCGGCAGGATCGAATGGGGATGGCTTGCGGGATCGAAGTGCGTGTCCCATTCCTGGATTGGCCGCTGGTCGAATATGCCAATCGGCTGGCGCCGGAGTTGAAGATTCACCCCACGGAAGGCAAATTCATTTTGAAGAGACTTGCCGAGCGTTATCTGCCTCACGAACTGGTTCACCGTCCCAAACAGGCTTTCGATACCCCGATTGCCGAGTCGCTCGCTCGCGGAGAGTTCAATACTTTCTTCAAGGACAGTGTAAGCCCGAACGCTCGGATTGCGACGCTGTTCGACCTCCGCGGAATCGAGGGACTGATGACACAATTCGAGCGAGGGAACACCGCGCTCTGGCGGATCCTTTGGCAGGTGCTTTGCGTTGAGGTTTGGATGTCCACCTTCGAAGTGGAGACATAATCGCGTATGGCTCGATTGTTCGGTTACCTGGCGTCACATGCGCGTCCCGACCTCGTGGTTCGGCACAAGCCCTGGCTGGAGCGACTCGAGGCCCTGAGCGCGAATTGCCTCGCTCTGGAACGAGGGAAATGGGAATCCAGTTCGGGGACTGCCGCGGTTCTTTACGTCGCCTCTGCAAGGAGCCCGTATCGAGCCTTCCAGAGGGACGATGGCCCGCTCTTCTTGGTCGAAGGAACGGTCCACTTTGGAGACAAACTCCTTGGCGCACTGGACGTGGCGGAATTGCACCGCGTTAGCGGCGACGATTTCGTGAATCAATTGCAGGGAGCGTTCTGCATCCTCGCGCTTGATGCGGCCAAGAACCTCGTGAAGATGTTCAGGGACCGTTGGGGGCTCAAGCCGATGTTCTATTTGCTACATGACGGCGTCTTTTATTTTTCGTCCTACGCCAGTTTGCTGGCAGACATACCGTCGGGCAAACGCGAGCCAAATCCCGAAATCATTGCGCTCTATGCCACGAGCCATTACTCGACGGTCTATGGGCGAAAGAACACCTTTTTTAGAAATGTGTCTCAGATCTTACCGGCAGCAGCTCTGAGTTGGCACGACGGCCAGCTCAGTGAGCGCGTCTATTGGCGGTTTGATGCGAGCCAGCCGTTTTTCGAGGACAAGTCCGAGCGGCAGCTTCATCAGGAAATGGCCGCGTTGTTAGAAAAGGCGATTACTCAGCGGGTCGCTCCCATGCCTTCGAAAAAGGGCTTTTCGCTCAGTGGCGGAATGGATTCGAACACGGTCCTGGGCTACGTTTGCAAGCTGACAGGAGAAAAACAGGTTGGCGTCTCCGTCACCTATCCGATGGATGACCGGGCGAACGAACTCGACCTGATCGAGCCGGTGGCAAGACGGTATCTCAGGGAATGGCACAACATTCAGCCTACGGTTGAAAAGTTCAAGAACGAGATCGCCAACCTCTACGCTCACTATGACCAACCGTGGACGACGGCCACCGTGTACGCGCAAGAGCGGCTCAATCGCGGGGCGGCTGAAGCAGGACTCCAGTGTCTGATCAGCGGATCGGGAGGAGACCACCACATGGCCGGAGCGTACCCGAATTTTCTCCACTTCTTTGCGTATCTGAAGAACTCCGGTCAGGAAGAGTTGCTTCGGCACGAAGTTCGAAAGTGGATTGAGCATCATTCCGTGCCGCGGTGGCCCAAGTCGTACCAGACCGTCGAGAATTTCTTCCGCAATTCCGTCGATATCCGACGGGCTGGCGTTCTTGTTCAGGGCGAAGCCAGGTTATGCCCGTCGCTGGAAATGCTATCCGATGAATATGCGGCAGCATACCGGCTTCCGCCGCCGGTCGAGTCGTATGGCGATTATGTGAGAAGCTACACCGTTCAGGAAATCACGAAGGATGCCTTGCCACCCGCGATTTGGGCCGAAGACATCATGGGATGGCGGTACGGGATCACCGGGTGCGATCCATTTTGGGATTTGGACCTGTTCGAGTACACCTGGTGCATTCCGCACCGCTACAAAATCCGCGACGGCGTCAACAAGTATCTGATCCGGAGAATTACAGACAGCATTGTCCCGGACCACATTCGGCTGCGGGTTGCCAAGACGGGTTTCAACCTGCCGTTTGATCAATGGCTCCGATCGGGCCTGGGCGACTTGGTCCAGGATACGGTTGGATCGCGGCGGTTTCGGGAGCGAGGTGTCCTTCGGGCGCAGGCAGCGGACAGAGTTCTGCGCGAGCACTTGGCTGGCGAGGTCCAGCATGGCATGCTCATTTGGCAAATCCTGAACCTCGAGCTGTGGTTTCAGCAATGGATCGAGACTGCTCCTTGAAGGCTGTTCCCGTGCGCATGGCTGCCCTGACTTTCTTCAAGTTTCTCAAGCGAGCGCCACTGCGTCTGAATTCGATGCGGTGGGGAATTTTTTTGCGGCTGCTGGGAGTGAAAGTTGGAAAGCGAGTGGTCTTTGGTGGGCGAGTTCGCTGGAAATTCAACGGCGATCCGAGACGAATCTGCATCGAAGATGAGGTCACCTTCACGGGGGATATTGATCTGCGTAACCGCGAGAACGGGTCGATCGTCATCGAGCGCGGCTGCTATTTCGACCAGGATCTGAGGCTCGTAGCGGCGCGGGAATCGACGATCCGGATTGGCCGCAAGACCCAGGTTGGCCTCGACCTGGTGATCAACGCCGGGGCCAATGTCACTCTCAGTGAGAATTGTCTGATCTCCAGCCATGTTCACATCAATGGCTCGGGACACCCGACATTTCGGGATCAACCGATTTGTGAACAGGGCTACGTGCAAGAGCCGGTCGTGATCGGGCGCGACGTCTGGCTGGCCAATAGCGTCAATGTCTTGATGGGTACGACGATTGAAGAGGGTGTGATTGTCGGGGCTAATTCAGTTATTTCCGGGCACTTTCCTGCGTATTCCATCGTGATGGGGAATCCGGGCCGGGTCGTCGGTCAAAGACTCTACAAGGATCCGAGGCGCAACCGGGCGCTCGCGCCGCAGAAAGCTGCACCCGCGAAATCGCCTGTTCAGAGGCGTCAATTTTCGAGCCTTCAAGCTGCCGTCGCCGAAATCCAGGCGCTACTGCTGGACCTGAAGATCGTCCGTGAAACGCCGACGCCGACGGCGCGGCTGCGGCGCGACGGATTGATCGACAGTTTGAATTGGGCTTTGCTTGCCGAAGAAATTTCCAGGCGCTTTGGTCCGGTCATTGCGGAGAGCGCTTTTCTTTCACCGGAGTTCGACAGCATCCTCGATATTGCCGGCCATCTGGTGGGCCACGACGAAGTTCACAAGACAGGTGGTGGAACTCCGCTGCGCATCGAAGAGGAGCCAGCCCATTTGTTCGAGAGGCTCCGCAGGAGAGGGAGCGCGGAACCCGACAAAGTAATCCTTCGCTTCAAACCTGAGCAGGGCGAGTTCTTGGCGCTGACCTATGGCGATCTCCTGCAGCGGGCTCAAAGATTCGCCGCCTATCTTCGAGCAAACCGGCTGGAAGCCGGTGACAGGCTCGGTCTGGTGCTTCCGCTCTCCGAAGACTTGTTTGTCGCCTTCGCGGGTTGTCTCCAGGCGGGAGTTGTTCCCTCCATTCTCTCTTATCCGAGCGCCAAAGTTCCCTTCGAGATTTATGCCCGCAACCACGCCGATATTTTCTCGCGTGTTGGATTCAAGGGAATCTTTTGCTCCAAGGATCTCGCGGTCCACCTCGGACCGATGGTGCCGCCGGCCACAAGCATTCTCAGCGGCGATGGATGGCGCAGCCAATCGCGGTTGGAGGAGTTTGTTCCGGTGTCATTGGATGAAACAGTGGTCGTCCAACATTCTTCCGGCACGACCGGCATTCAGAAGGGTGTAGCCATGAGCCATCGCGCGATCTGCCACCAGGTGAGCCAGTATGGCCGCGCGCTCGAATTGCGGACAGACGATTTGATTGTGAGCTGGTTGCCGCTCTATCATGACATGGGATTCATCGCGTGCTTTCTCATGCCGTTGCTGGTGGGTGTGCCGGTCGTGATGGTTTCTCCCTTCGAGTGGATCACGAATCCGAAACTCCTCTTCGAGTTGTGCAGCCGCTACCGGGGGACCCTCGCGTGGATGCCCAACTTCGCTTTCGAATTGCTCGCCGAGAGAGTCCGGCCAAGTCAGTTCACAGAGATAGACCTGACCTCGATTCGCGCCTTGGTCAGTTGTTCCGAGCCCGTCTCTGCCAGCACCTGGGAACGATTTCATCAAGCATTCCGGGAACTGGGTTTGACTCTGGACAAACTGTGGAGCTGTTACGCGATGGCGGAGAATGTGTTCGCTGCGACCCAGGCTGCCTACCATAGAGTCATCCACATTGATGCCGCTTTCCTCGCGCAGGAGGGCCGGGTCAAACTCGCGAAAGCCGGACGCGGAATCGTGTCCCAAGGCAAGCCGATCGCACAGACAAGAATTCGCATTATGGATGAGGCGGGCAGGGAACGGCCCGAAGGCGTTGTCGGCGAGATCAGCATCCAGAGCGATTGCCTGCTCAAGGAGTACTGTCGCAATCCGGAAGCAACGCGGACCGCCTTCAGGGACGGCTGGTACTTGACCGGCGATTTGGGTTTTTTGTGGGAAGAGGAATTGTACGTCACGGGGCGCAAGAAGGACCTGATCATCATCGCCGGGCGGAATTTCTATCCGCAGGACATCGAGGAAATCGTCGGCGCACTGGCAGAAGTAAAATCCGGACGGGTTGTGGCTTTCGGCAGTGAGAACTCCAGAACCGGGACTGAAGATCTGGTCGTCGTGGCCGAGCGCGATAGCGACGGTTCCGTGTTGTCCGAGGCCGTAGAGGCCGAGGTCAAACAGGCAGTTTTTCAGAAACTGGAATGCGTCGTGAACCATTTCGTCTTGAAAGAACCCGGCTGGGTGATGAAGACAAGCAGCGGGAAAATAAGCCGCAATGAATGCCGATCTAAATATCTCAGCGAGCATCCAGGCGCGGAGGCGGCATGAGCGTCTTGCTGCGCGTCTTCAATGGGGCTCGGAACGGACGCACGATTGCAAGGTCCATCTTTTGGTCCACCGTCCTGCGGTCATTCGGCGTTGACGTGGGACGGAATGTGCGGTTCGGCGGTCAGGTTCGGTGGAAGTTCCAGGGTGATCCGAAGCGAATACGAATCGGAAACAACGTGACCTTCGCGGGCCTGGTCGATCTCCGCAACCGCGAGAACGGAGCCATCCAGGTCGAGGATGATTGTCTTTTTGACAACGACGCACGGATCGTAGCCGCGCGCGAGGCCACGATCCGAGTTGGAACCCGAACCGCCGTGGGAAAGGATCTGGTGATCAACGCTGGTGCCGATGTTTTCATTGGCCCGAATTGCTTATTCTCCAGCTATATCCACATCAACGCCGGCACGCATCGAGTCGCACCGGGAAGAACCATTCTGGCGCAAGGTTACCATCATGAACCCGTGATCATCGGCGCGGATGTCTGGTTGGCCAGCAATGTGAATGTCTTGATGAGTTCAGTGCTGGGAGATGGCGTGGTCGTGGGTCCCAACTCGGTGGTCTGCGGCGAATTCCCCTACAACTCCATGCTTCTTGGCGTCCCGGCGACAATTGTGGGGAGACGGGGTGAGGACTGTTCCGAATTGCGACTTATGACCCAGACTCTGGAGCGCTTGCAGACAAGACAGTCCGGGCTAGTCTAGGTCGCCGCAGTAAAGTCTTCTCTAGAATCTGAGGAAGACATTGAACCTCAAAAATGCGGCTTTGATTTCGTAAAAGCCAAGAAAACGGTGTGATTGCGGCCAAAAATCGCTTAGCAGAGCTGGTGTCACAAAGTTCACAAGTTTTGCTGCTGAATTCCTTGGACACACGACCCGCGAGGCAGCCAACTGGTCTATTCAGGAACTGGTTACCGCACTTTGAAGTTATCAATCACCTAAGTATGGCCAACAGCCCGCCCCCATAGGAGGTTTCCAATGACCGATCCAATAGAGCGAGTCGAATCGTACCGCGCTAACGTAAGTGCTCACCTGGTCAAGCTGAGCGACGTTCTTCCACTCCGCACGCCCTTCAGTATTATGATTGATCCAGCTAATGCGTGCAATTTCCGTTGCAGTTTTTGCCCAACGGGGGACTTCGATTTGTTGCGTTCAGTGCAAAGACCGAAGGGCGTGATGAGTTGGGATCTCTTCTGCAAGATCATCGACGATGTTTCAGGTTTCGATGACAAGGTCAAGGTTTTGTGGCTTCACAAAGATGGCGAGCCATTTTTGAACAAATCACTCGGCAAAATGATTGCCTACGCGAAAGACAAAGGCATCGCCGAATCCATCCGCACCGTCACAAACGGATCATTACTTACTACGGATCGGGCGGTCGAAGTCATTGAAGCAGGCCTGGACTATATCAAGATCTCCATCGAACACGTGAGTGACACAGGGTACAAGGAAGTTACGCAAACTGCTACGAAGTATGAGTCGATTCTGCAAAACGTGAGATCTCTTTACTTGGAGAAGATTCGAAAGTCGGTGAAGCTACGAGTTTACGTTAAGATTCTGGACATTGGGTTGTCGCAGGAGGAAAAGCAGAAGTTTCTAAACGACTTTTCCGAGTATTGCGATGAAATCAACATCGAGGAGATGATGGGATGGAGCAAATCGAACGTCAAAGACTTTACGCTGGGTCAAGAGCCCAAAACCGGGATGTGTGGCGCAAGTCCGCTCAAGAAGAACCGGATTGCCTGTCCAGAACCGTTCAAAGGAATCGCCATCAATTTTGATGGGAGCGTTTCGGTCTGCTGCGTTGACTGGAGCCATGGCACGGTCGTCGGTAACGCCTCCAAGGAATCCGTTGTGGATATCTGGCAAGGAGAACACCTTCTCAATTTTCGCCTGAAACACCTCACTGGCAAACGACACGACATTGATGCGTGCCGCAACTGCCAGTTCATGCTCGGCCTTCCTGAGCAGTCAGACATTGATGACGCGTTGGACACTCTGAGGGCCCGGTACCAGCTTGCCGCTATTCAAGCCTCCAGTTCGCCAGCACGCTGCTCGAACCAAAGCAGCAAATCCTGCTGCTAGGCCACCGAGTGCTTCCCAAGTCGGCGTATGCTTCTTGTTGCATTAAGGAAATGCGCCACTAGAAACAACCTTGTTGAACCGGACTTGTTCTTTCAACCTGGGGTTGCTAAATTCTTCGCGAACAGACGCAGCGTTAAGCGGACGCCTGTGCATGCGCAAGACAGTTACACACCCATACGATGCACTTAGTCTTTTTTGAAGATCGCGAGCAGGTTCTCAATTGGATGGAGGATGACAAATCTTATGTATCGGCAAGGCTGATCGCGATTACGGCCGAGGCGCTCCAGGCTCTCGAGGAGCGGAACCTGCCGCACGAGCCAATATCAGCCTACGCTGAATTCAGACCGATTCTCCTGGCTGAGCGGCAGTTTTGCCACGAGGTCGTCGAACTTGGAAAGGAGATCGAGACATTTATCGGGGCACGTTGCGATCTAGCGCGGTTTGACGGGCCGGGCTTCGTAAGCGAAAACGCCTATTACTTGCGGTGCGCAATGTTGGTCGTGGCTGCGCGTTCGCATTTGATGCGTGAAGTTATTCGAGCGTGTTCACCTTCTCAGGTAACGATTCTTTCGGGGCAGTTGAATACGTGGTTCCAAGATGACGGATATACCCAGAACCCATGGTTGGACGTGCTCCAGGGAAGGCGCGCCAACCCTGGTTCGGGCCTCCCGTCCGGTTTCAAAGGCGCCTTTCAATGCTCCTCCAATCCTGCGAGCGTGCTCCCTTCCTTGGCTCGCAGAGACTCTGAGCTTCCGGGTAATTCAAAAAATCACTACAATCCCTCCAAACTGAGGCTTTTGCTGGCCCACAGTCGAGTCTATGATTGGGCCGCCGTTTTGCCCGATCTGCTCGCCGATGCAGAAGTCCAGTGTTTCGCCATCGAAGGGAGTTTCGCCGGCTTGCGGGACTGGCTGTATTACTACAAGCCGTTTCTCCACGATGTGGGGCAAGACGGCGGTCGCGACTTGGGGATTGGGCCTCCAAAAGTGACCGCAAAGGAATTAGCAGACTTGGCTGTGTTATTCGATGATTGGGAGCGCAGCCGGCCGGAGCCTCCGACGTTGAAGGTGTTGGGACTGGACCTTTATCCGGCCCTACGGAATTACCTGAAATCCATGGTCGTGCAGATGCCGACGCTGGTTCGGCATACAGACGCCGTGGCCCTGCGGGCGTTGGAGGTTTGCCAGCCAGATGCCGTGTGCTTTTTCGCAATGCCATGGCTTCCCACAAAACGCTTGGCCTTTCACGCACGCCAACGTGGAATCCCGTCGGTGTGCTATCAGCACGGAGCTTGCTATGGCACGCACGACGTTCCGTCTCATGCCCTTACTGAGATGGCCCATGCGGACTACTTCTTGAGTTACGGGGATGGTATCGTGCCCCCCCCCAATCCATGTTTGCCAACGCGCGCCAAATATGTGCCCGTTGGCTCGGCTCGATTGGAAGCGTTGCGGTTGCATTCGAGCTCGCGCGGTCCGCTGCCGTTTCTAACGGCGCTCTGGATTGGTGAAGTCTCCTTGAAGAACACGAACGGCCCGCTTGAAGACACGAAGCGTTACCTCATGCAGAGGAAATGCCTCGAGATCCTGGGCCAGGCCGCGAAACTCCGTGTGATTTACAGGCCTTTCCCCGGAGAGCTCGCAGCCCAAGCGACGCCGCGCTGGCTGGAGTTGGCCAGATTGCCTTCGATCAGCGTGGAACCGAATCAATCGCTGGCCAATTTGATGCTCGCAAGCGACCTCATCATCTGCGACTCGACAAGCTGCAACGCGTTCAACGAAGGCGTGGCTCTGAACAAGCCAACAATCCTCTATCTAGATCCCACGCAAATCCTGCTTTTGCCCCATTTCATCGAAGACTTGGAGCGCGCTTGCCTGTGGTGCAAGACGGACGACGCGCTGATCAACGCCGTGCGTCGCCTGGCAAAGGACCCGCATCCGTTTGTTGAGGAGTTGCGGCGGATCGACACGACGACTTTCATGAATAAATACATGCTCCATCGTGGTGGTGAGCCCTGTGCCCGGCGCGTGATTTCGTTCCTGAAAAACGTTTGTCGGGATGGACGCTCCCTCAAGCAAAGGGAACCTATGAACAGCGCGACTAGTCCAGGGGTCCACACACTTAGCGATGTCTTGTCGCGACTCAATCAGAGACTTCAGTAAGAAATCAAGCATCCGACAAATCACGCATGCACGTCGGCGTTGGAGCGGAGTACGCGACTGTGTTTCCAGGCAAACAAGAGTCATCATGGACAAACTTTATTTGAAGGCGGACAGCCTTCGCGAGCTGCGCCAGAGAGGCCACGATCCGCAGGCGATCCTTCAGCGCATCGCGGCGATTGATCGGAGCGAACTGAAGCTTCCTGACTACCGTCGCACCATTGTCCAGAAGGCTTGTAGTGATCTGCTCTCCGAGGAGAGTTCTCCAGATCGTTTTTCTTTGCGACCTCACGTCGTGGAGGAACTGAGTCGAGTTTCCCAGGCTGACCTTCCCCGGTATCTGTTCTATCGTTACCGGTACGACGTCTTTCCGAAAAGCCGGACCGTGGATGATTTTCCTCCCTGCCTGCAAATCGAACCGACTTCGATCTGCAATTATCGCTGCGTATTTTGCTACCAAACTGACTCGCACTTGACGGACGCCCGAGGCGGACACATGGGGATGATGAGCTATGATTTGTTTCGGAAGATTATCGACGAAGCCGAAGGCAAATGCGAGGCCATCACGCTGGCCTCGCGGGGAGAACCTCTGGTCTGCCGGGACATCGTCAAAATGCTGGCTTACGTCCGCGGGAAATTCCTCGGCCTGAAAATCAACACGAACGCCTCACTCCTGGACGAGGAAAAGGCGCACGCCATTCTGCAATCGGGCGCGAACACCCTGGTGTTTTCGGCGGATGCGGCGGCCGAGCCTCTGTACAGCCAATTGCGGGTCAATGGAAAGCTGGAGCGGGTTCAGGCCAACGTCGAACGGTTCCTCGAGATACGGCGGCGTGACTACTCTGCTTCGAACTTGATCACGCGTGTTTCAGGGGTCCGATACAACTCCGCGCAGAACCTCGATCAAATGGAGAAATTTTGGGGCGAACTGGTCGATCAGGTCGCTTTTGTGGATTACAATCCCTGGGAGAACACCTATCAACGCCCCGTCAACAATGTTTCGACTCCGTGCTCCGATCTTTGGCGGCGTATGTTCGTGTGGTTCGACGGAACGGTGAATCCATGTGACGTGGACTACCTCTCCACACTAAAGGTAGGGAACGCCCGGAACGAAGGTTTGTCCGCACTCTGGACCGGGCCAAAATACAGCGCCTATCGCGAAGCTCACCTGGCGCATCGACGAAACAGTCTTTCTCCTTGCCAGAGGTGTACCGTCATTTAACCCGTGCAGCGCATGCATGCTTTTGATCTATCCGCCCGGCCCCCTATCGCAGGATTGCGCCGAGTTCGCGATCCGGGCAGCGACCACCATCGGTACGTTTGCTTGGACCGAAATGAGCGGCTTTCGCCATTGCCGGGCTGGTTCATCGAAAAGATACGATCGATGGTTTCAAGCGAGTTGCTCACGCGTTACCCGTTTCAGGACGAATTGCTTCCGCAGTTGGCCCGCCAGACGGGCCTGCCGGAAGAGATGCTGTTGTTAACGGCCGGATCAGATGCGGCGATCAAGGCGTTGTTCCAGGCGTACGTCAGCCCGGGTGACCGAGTGCTCATGCTTGATCCAAGCTACGCGATGTATCCCATTTATGCCCGAATGTTCGAGGCTTTACCGATTCAGATTGGTTTCAATCTGGATCTCAGCCTGGACGAGCAGGCGCTCATGGACGCGGCAGGTTCGGGCGTTCGACTGGTGGTGCTCGCCAATCCAAATCAGCCTACCGGCACAATTCTCAAGCCGGACACCGTTCTCGGCGTGCTCGACCGAGCGATTCGCGCGGGGGCTCTGGTGGCGGTTGACGAGGCCTATTACCCATTTTCCGATGTGACCAATCTTCCGTCTGTCCGCGAGCACCCACATCTGCTCATCCTTCGAACGTTTTCGAAGGCGTGCGGGTTAGCCGGGCTGAGGATTGGTTGGGTGGCGGCGGCATCCGAAATCACCGAAAGCCTGTTCAAGGTGCGATCAGCCCACGACGTGAACAGTATGGCGATGCTTTGTGCAAGACTGATTCTGGATCATCCGGAAATAGTCGAAGCCTATAAGAATGAAGTTCACTCCGCGGCGCGTCTATTGGCGAAGCGCCTGACTGAGATGGGGTTGATTCCTCTCCCGACCAGCACGAACTTCATGTTGATCCGTGTGGCCCACCTCGTAAGCCCGAAGCAACTGGTCCTTCGTCTGAAGGAGCAAGGTTA
Organism: Verrucomicrobiota bacterium; assembly: GCA_016871535.1. Lineage (NCBI taxonomy): Bacteria > Pseudomonadati > Verrucomicrobiota > Verrucomicrobiota bacterium. The sequence continues at coordinate 42,465 of VHCZ01000005.1, read as the reverse complement.
CCTGGTGAAAGGACCTTTCGATTCAGCCTGTATCTCCGGTTGCATTCGGGTCACCCTGGGTCCGCCCGGCTTGATGATCGAGTTCGCCGAGTGTCTTCAGCACCTGCTGTGCGAGCTGGAAGCCAGCTAAATTGCTATGATCAAAACCTGTATTGTCAAAGGCCACTCCATCCGGCTTTGTGTCGATTCACCGATCGAGGATTTTCGAGCCAACACGTTCGGGACGAAGGAACCGGAAACTCTGGAGTGGATTGAACGCCTTTTTCGGCCCGGCGACACGATGTACGACGTCGGGGCGAACATTGGTCAATATTCCCTTTACGCGGCTCGAGTCCTGAACGGGAACTGCTCGATTTACGCGTTTGAACCTGAGGCGCTGAATTACGCGCAGTTAAGCAAGAACATCTACCTGAACGGGCTCTCGAACTGCATCCTCCCCTGCAACGTGGCGATCGCAGACAGGCTCTGTTTTGACCGACTGAACATCCATCCCCAGCAGTTCAGTTTTACAGAAGGAAAGGGCGCGCAACTGCTCAGCGGCGCCGCGCTGCACAGCTTTGGGACTACGCAGGATTGCTGCGGTCATGAATTCCAGCCGGTCCATTGCCAGGGCACTGTGGGCGTCGATTTGGATTTTCTCTGGAAGCAATGGGGGTTCAAATTCCCGAATCATCTCAAAGTGGATGTGGACGGCCTGGAGGAAAAGGTATTCCAGGGCGCGCTTTCCACTCTGTTCGACCCGCGCCTCCGCTCTGTCCTGGTCGAAGTCTCCAAGAAGAAGGGAGACTCGGATCCGATCGCGAATCTGCTGCTGCGCCTCGGATTTGTAAGAATCACGGACTTCACCGACCATTCGAGCCGGCAACTAGCGGGGAGTCCGTATGAGGACAGCCTGAACACGGTATTTGTGAGGCGCTAACTTTTCAGCAGGCCGGCTTCCCATCCGACTGGCCCCGGGACAATTTCGTCCGCAGGGCGGAATATTATTCCCAGGGCGGGCGACCCAAGACGCCCAACATGGTGCATTCTTGGGTTTCGGAAGTAGAAATGGGGCTTCAATTCCGTGGCGCGCAACTTGCTCGGCTGAAGAGGATTTGATGCGAAAGCCATCAGCGCGATGAAGATTCTCCTGGTCTATCCGAATCTTTTCGGGATGAACATGCTGCCTCCGGCAATTGGCATTCTGAATAGCTGCTTGCTGCGGGAAGGGCATCAGACTGCCTTGTTCGACACCACCACTTACTCCGACTGGGGGAGCCTCGACAGCGATAAGCTCAAAGAAGAGCGACTGAACGCGCGACCTTTTGACGACCGGTTGCTGCGGCAGAACGAGAAACATGGTTCGCCGACAGAAGATTTCCGGTGGAAGATCAGGGAATTCTCTCCCGATCTTCTCGCTTTCTCGGTCACAGAAGACATGTACCCGAATGCCCTGGAGTTGCTCCGGGCGTTGGACAAACGGGACCGGCCCAAAGTCGTGGCGGGCGGGGTCTTCCCGACTTTCGCCCCGGAGCTGGCCTTGCGGAAGGCCGACGGCATGATCGATTACCTCCTGACCGGAGAGGGGGAAACGACTCTGCCGGAGCTTTGCCGGCGTTTGGAGTCGGGCCGCGAAGTGGCCAGCATACCCAGCATCTGTTTTCTGAAGAAGGACGGGTCATTTCATCGAAACCCGCTTCCGGTGGTGCTGGATCCCAATGATGTGCCGCTCCCGAATTACAATTTCTTCGAGGAAAGCCGGTTTTATCGGCCGATGCAGGGAAAAGTTTGGCGCATGTTTCCGGTCGAGACGATCCGAGGCTGCCCCTATACGTGCGCCTACTGCAACTCGCCTTCGCAAATCATCATTCACCAGGAGGCCAAACAGAAATTCTTCCGGAAGACGAGGGTGCAGAGAATCAAAGACCAACTCGTCTATCTGCGGGAGCGCTACAAACCGGATTCCTTTTATTTCTGGGCCGACACATTCCTGGCCGTCACGGATGCGGAGTTTGAGGAGTTCTGCGACATGTACTCCGAATTCAAGCTGCCGTTCTGGATCCAAACGCGGCCGGAGACCGTGACGCGGCATAAATTCAAACGATTGAAAGAGGCGGGGATCCTGCGCGTCGCTTTCGGTGTCGAGCACGGGAACGAACGGTTTCGCGAGAAAGTGCTGTTGCGCCGGATCGACAACGAAACCATCGTCAACAATTTGAATATCCTCCACGAGCTGGGAGTGCCCTTCAGCGTGAACAACATCATGGGCTTCCCTCGGGAGAACAGAGAACTGGCCTTCGACACGATCGATCTCAACCGGCGCATCCGATCGGACGGCATGAATGCCTATTCCTTCACGCCTTTCCACGGCACCCCTTTGAGGACCATGGCGGAACTGCTCGGCTACGTGAAACCGGGCGAGATCACTCGCTCCATCATGAAGCCCACGATGCTCCGCATGCCGCATTGGTCAAAAGAAGAGATCGAAGGGCTGCGGCGATGTTTCGTGATTTACGTGAAACTTCCGAAATCCAGATGGTCAGAAGTTCGGAAGGCTGAGGAATTGACTCCGGAAGGAGACCGCGTTTGGGACGAGTTGCGGCAGGAAGTCCTCGAAAACTTCATGCACTGGGGCGACCGAAACGAGAATGACGATGCCGGCAAGATCGAGTTGGAGAAAGATGATTTCAAGATCAACGACGCCGCCGAAGCTTCGATTCTCGGGATGGTTGATTCGCGTTACAAGGCCATGCTTGGGACAGGGCCCGGTCGCGAGTCGGTTGCAGAACCTTCCATGGCGACGAGCAACTAAAGAGCGCTCACATGACAAGATTTCCATCGAAACAATTTCGGGGCCGGATTCTTTTCTTGTACCCCAACTTTCAGATGGCACACCTGCTCCTTCCCGCGGGCATATCGATTCTATCCGCCGTCTTGAAACGCGCAGGGTTTGAGACCCGCTTGTTCGACACCACGCTGTATCGGCCTCAGGATAAAAGCTTCGATGACATTCGCCTCGAGTTGCTGCAACTCAAACGATTCAAACTGGAGGACAGCGGGGTACTCTATAAAGAGTCCGACATCGTGGAGGACTTCCGCCAACTCCTCGACGAGTACGATCCAGATCTCCTAGGAGTGTCTTTGCTGGAAGATACGTTTCCCATTGGAATCCCGTTGATGCGTGAAGCTCATCGTCGAGGGATTCCGGTGGTTGCCGGCGGCATTATGGCGACTTTTGCGCCGGAAGTTGTCGCGCAGGAAGAATCCGTTGACCTCGTTTGTGTGGGAGAGGGAGAGAACGCGCTTTTAGAGCTGGTGCGCCGAATGGCCGAGGGCAAGAGTCTGGATACCATCCCGAACCTTTGGATCAAAAAGCCGGACGGCACGATCATTAAGAATGAGATCGGACCGACGGTGAATGTCGATAGCTTGCCGTTCTCCGACTACGACATCTTTGAGCCGGCGCGCTTTTACCGTTCCATGCAGGGGCGCGTGATGCGGATACTTCCGGTCGAAATGCACCGAGGGTGCCCTTACCAGTGCGCGTTTTGTGAAGATCCCATGCTGAATGTCCTCTACAAACGGGTCAACCAGCGTTACCACCGCGCCAAGAGCCCAGGACGTTTGATCGACGAAATCAAGTCCCTCGTCGAGCGACACGGCGCCGAATTCATTTATTTCAACGCCGAAACGTTCTTCGCCATGCCCAATGACGATTTTGTTGCGATGGGCGAGTCCTACGCGAAAGAAATACGGCTGCCATTCTGGCTGCAGACCCGGCCCGAGACGATTACTCAGCCTCGCATTGACCTGCTGAAAGAGATGGGGGTGGCCCACATCAACATTGGCCTGGAACACGGCAATGAAACGTTTCGACGCGAAGTGCTGAAGCGTTCGATGAGGAATGAACTCATCATCAATGGGCTTCAACTCCTGCACAATGCCGGAATCCCCACGACGGTTAATAACATCATGGGGTTCCCGGATGAAACCCGGGAGTTGGTTTTCGACACCATCGCACTCAATCGGCACATCCAGTCCGCGACGATCAACGCTTATCTGTTCAATCCGTACAAAGGGACTGAACTCTACAAGGTCTGCGAGCGAAAGGGGTATCTGCCAAAAGCTGAGGACGACCAGGTCATCGATATCTCGTTGAGCGGTGATTATCCGTATTTCAAAACCATTCTCAACATGCCGACCATCTCAAAGACCGAGTTGCTTGGGCTGCAAAGGACATTCGTTCTGTACGCCAAGCTGCCCCGGTCTGAGTTTTCGAGGATTCGCATCGCCGAGCGGTTTGATGGCGAAGGAAACCGCATGTTCGCTCAATTAAGGAAAGAGTATCTGGATGGCGTTTACGACGCCAAACGCACGGCTTTGGAGTGTTATTAGAAGTGGAAACCGGGTGCGAGTATGTCTCTGCAAAATCTCTGGGATATCGTGAACAAGGCCGTGGAAAATGAGCCCTTCAGGTTGCTGCTCTTAGACGATCCGGAGGCCGCCACGCGAAGCGTTGATCTGGGGGATTCAGAGCGCGACATGCTGAAGCATCTTGCCGGCGGTCCTTACGCTTCGTCCCGACGCGGACTCATGGATGTCAGAAAGATGATAGAAGCCTCGATCGAATTCGGAACCCAGGCTGAACAATCCCTCTCTGTGGCACGGGCGGAGATATCACTGCAGTAAAAAGGTTGCGAACAGATTAAACAATTATGGCTATTCCTGCGCTTTTACTGGGTCGCGGCGGCAGCGTGACCATGCCGAACAAGAATCTGTATCCTCTGTTGGGCCGGCCCATGATGGCTTACCCCATTCTGGCGGCGCGGGGCTGCAAATTTGTCAACGAAGTTTTTGTTTCCACCGATTCTCCAGAAATCATGGCGGTCGGACGGCAACACGGCGCGAGAATCATCGTCCGCCCCCCGGAGCTTTGCACGGCCACGGCCCTGGGCGAGGATGCTTTTGCGCATGGGTATCGGCACATCCGCGAGCTCTGGCGGCAGGAGGGTAAAGAAATCGAGTTGATGGTGCTGCTGTTCGCGAATTCCCCAACCGTGACCAGTCGCTTGATTGAAGAGGGGGTCAAGACCTTGCGGAGAAACGGAGCGCTGGACAGCGCCGTCACGGTCTCCTGTTACAACATGTGGAGTCCGTTGCGCGCCCGGCGTGCGGATGAAGACGGGTGCTTGCAGCCGTTCGTGCCTTTCGACGCTTTTGGCGACCCATCGAAATTGTCCTGCGACCGCGACTCCCAAGGCAATGTTTATTACGCGGACATGGGGGTGTCGGTGGTCCGGCCTCGCTGTTTAGAGAACCTGCATGAGGGGCTCCTGCCTCAGCGCTGGATGGGAAAGAAGATCTTTCCGGTTCACAATTGGGGCGGGCTGGACGTGGACTACGAATGGCAAATTCCCCAGGCAGAATTCTGGCTCAAACGGCACGGCTATACCGACGACGTTGAATCGACGCCACCCTTGTAGACAGGTCGGATTCTTCTTCTCGCTTCTTTCATTCTCTCCGCCAATTCTTCCTCCTGGTTTCGAGGCCTTGACGGATCAAAACTCTCGGCTGCCACTTTTGAAACTGGCCTTAAGCGGTCATGGGCATAAATCCGATGAAAAAGAAGACCGTGGTGTTCAGTCAAGCCAGCGAATTGGCGCGGGCATTGGAGCGGTTCCGCTCCTCCGGACAATTCAGTTGGACCTATTTGGGGAATCAGGCGGCTTTTTTTTATTCCATACAGGAGGGGCTAAATCGATTCGCGACTTACGTCTGCAGCGGCCAGTATATCAATGCCACGGCTTCCAGAATCTGGCGCGAGTTCCTGAATTTAGATCAAGTGGTGGAAGTGGATGTCGCAGACCTGCGCTGGGCGACAACCTCGGTGGCCGAACGAAGCCCGCTCTCTTCCATGCTCTTTTACCATCTCTGCGCCGCTCTTTCTCTGCCGCGCATCCTCGAAGACATCGACGGTGAGTTGTTGATCGTGGTGGACGACGCATACCTGGCAGCTTTCTTGTCTAGAGTCGCGTCCAGGACTGGAAAGTGCGAGGTCCAGCTTTGGGGTTCCTTCAATCAGGAAGAGGCAGGCGCTCTGTTCAAAACCCTCAGACAGCATCGCAGGAATCAAAAATCCAAATTTGCGGCCCACGCATCGCATTTCATTGGCCGACTCCGATCTCGGAAGGAACTGGTCGCGAACCTTCGCCAAAAAGCTGGACGCCCCTTAGGCGCGCTGCCGAAACAGATTGATCACCTCCTCGTGTCCTGGATTCAACCTGAGAGTTTCGCCAGGCACGCCCGCGCTGGCCGAGACGACTTTTTCGGGCCTCTGCCTTTTTGGCTGGAGGAGGCCGGCGGGAGCGTCGTCTTCCTGGTCAATCCACTCGATTGGGTTTATCCGATCGAAAAGATTTACGAAGGTGTCTTTCGCGGCACGGGTCCCTGTCTCTTTATTGAAGATTGTGTTGATCTGGATGCTTTTGAAAGCACGGCTCAACGTCTTCTCGAGTTCACGCTCAAACTCAGAGGCCGGTGGATTCTGGAGGGAGTCGATGTGACTCCGCTTCTCTTCGAGGCGTTTCATCACGACCAGAGCATCGCGCGCCCGCTTTTTGCCCAGCAGTTCTATCACGTCGGCAGATTCCTGGCCGGCCAGGGCAGCACCGTCGGGAACTTGATTTATCCGTATGAAAACCAGCCCTGGGAGAAAGGACTGAGGTTAGGAGTTCGCGAATTCCTGCCGGCAACGAAACTGACCGCTTATCAACATTGCCCGGTGCCGCCGTTTTGGTTCAGCTATTTCCCTTCCCGAAGCGACTTCACGGCCAATCAGATTCCGGACTGCCTGGCCACTCACGGAGAGTATTGGCAGCGGATGTTCCGCGAATACGGTTTCTCTGAAAGCAGAACGTCGGTCTGGCCAGCTTTTCGTTTTGAAGCCTTAACCCAACCGGCGGGCGCGAAGGCGGCCGCGCTTCCTCAATCTTCCGGCCCGCATTTGCGCGTCTTGTTGTGCCTCGTGATTGAAGCGGGGCCGTCTCTGGAAATGCTCACGCGGACGATCGAAGCGCTCCATGCCATCCGCAATGTCCGCCTGGAAATTCGGTTTCATCCCCGGATGGGGCGCGAATCGGAACTTCTCCAGACGGCGCTCCGGATTGCGCAGCTTTCGTCTCTGCCGGAGGAGATGATCGTGGGGCAACGGTCCGCGAGCGAAGCGCTCGTCGATAGCGAAGTTGTCATCTGCAACGGATCCTCGGTCGAGTTTGAGGCGGCTCATGCGGGCCGGACCACGATTGGGTTGCTCTCAGAATTTTTTGTCGATCAAAATGTCATGCCCTTTGCAGAGTATGACTTCACATGTCGAACCGCTTCGGAGTTGAGAGCCGTCGTTCAGAAGCTCGCGGCGAACCGTCAATCCATCCAACCGAGGCCTTGGTCAGAGCAGAAGTCGCGCGAGTTTTTTGAGCCGGTCTGCGGCGCAACGAAACACGCTGTAGTGACGTGGTTGACCGGCGGGGGTAGCGATCCGCAAAGCCTGCACAAAGCCGATGCGCCTTCGATGGATGAAGCCCGCTCCGATCTGTTCCAGACGCAAGAGTCTCGAATGCCCCGCCGGCCTGAAGCTGACGCGGAAAGTATCCCGCCCCCGAAGGTCAGCGTCGTCATCCCCTGCTACAACTACGCGCACTTTCTGCCGGAGGCAGTCGAAAGCGTTGCTCGGCAAACATGCCGCGATTTCGAGATCATCATTGTCGATGACGGCAGCACGGACAATACGGCCAGCGTAGCCCGGCAGCTTATCGACACCTATCAGGACCTTCCCATCACGTTGATCCGGCAAAGCAACTCCGGCCAGCCCGCGAGCGCGCGGAACTCCGGCATCGACGCGGCCCGAGGCGAATATGTCCTTCCCCTGGATCCCGACGACAAAATTGCGCCCACCTTCCTGGAAAAGGCCGTAAACCTCATCGAATCCGACGGCAAGGTCGGCGTGGTCTATTCTCAATTGCAGCATTTCGGCGATCGCCAGGACATTTGGCGGTGCGGCGAGTTCACGCTCCAAAATCTGCTCCAGGACAATTGCGTCCCTTATTGCGCGCTCTATCGAAAGCGGCTCTGGGCCGAGGTTGGCGGATATAAACTCAATGTCAAAGGCTACGAAGACTGGGACTTTTGGATCAGCCTCGCGGAGAAAGGCTGGGAGGGGCGGCTCATCCCTGAGCCGCTCTTTTTCTATCGGAAACACGGCTCGGGCTTGCTCGATCGAGCGAATCGCAATCGCGAACTTCTCAAGGCCCAAATCACGGTCAACCATTTCAGGCTCTACGATTGGCCGCGCGTGCAAAGCGCTTCGAGCCGGATTGTCGAGGCTCGAAAAACGGCGAACCGGACTTCTCGTCCGCGCGTTCTCCTGGCTTGTCCCCATTTCTACCCTTCGGTCGGCGGAGTCGAGAGCATCGTCGAAAACCTGGGCCGGCGTTTGTCCTTCCTGGATTTCGATGTGGAAGTTGCCGCCTACTCCAATGAGGCGCGGCAAACGGACGACCATCTGGGAATGCGCGTGATCTCATTGGATCGTGAAAAGATTTCGGGAACGACCCTTCCGCGCGCCACGGTGCAATTGGGCGAACTCGTTTGTTCCGGGCGCTACGACGCGTGCATTGCGATTTCCGATCCTTCCAACCTTTTGTTTTGGGCGTTTCATGGGCTGACTCTTCCGCGCCGTTTTCGGCTGATCCTCCAGCCGGTGATCAACGATGCGGCCTTCCACAACTGGCGAGGCGATCGCGAGTTTCGTGAATCGCTCCGCTCTGTTCTCCAATCAGCGCACGCGGTCGTGTCCATCACACGGCATGGGGCGGGGGATCGCTACTTCCAGGAAGAGAAGATCGATCCCGCTTACATCCCCAATGCGGTTGACGTCGTTGCGCCAGCGGGAGATTTCCGGCGCGAACACGGCATCCCTAAGGACATGCCCTTGCTGCTGCACGTGGCGAACCTGTTCCGCGTGAAGAATCACCTGGGGTTGTTCGAGACGCTGCAGAATCTTCCGGGAGAATGGCGCCTGGCCATCATCGGCGGCACAACGATGGAACAGAATTACGGCAAGGCTGTTCGCGAGGCAGTCGAACGCGATCCCAAAGTCATCTGGATTCCGGGTTTGCCGCCGGAGAAGGTTTCGGCAGCGATGGAAGCGGCGGATTTGATCCTGCTCCCCTCGCGCGCCGAAGCGTCGCCCGTCGTCATTCTGGAAGCGATGAGCCACGCGAAGGCATGGGTGGCGACACCGAACTGCGGCGCGGTCCACGACAATGCCGGCGGCGTCATCGTGCCGCTGGCGGAGTTTCCAAATGCTATTGCGACGTTGCTGCGAGAGACGGAGTTGAGAAAGGCGCTGGGCCAGTGCGGCTACGATCACTGGGGGGCGTGCTTCAGTTGGAACGTCGTTATTCGAGCGTGGACGTCAGTGATCCAAGGCGAACCCATCAAGGCGAATTTCGAGATGCCTGCCGGTGTGTCCGCGCGAATGGCGGAGCTTCGCGGTGAATTTCAACGCCAAGCGAACCAGGCGCGAGCGACAAGGTCCATTGCTTTGCCGAGCGCCGTATCGGGCGAAGCGGCGGTGCAACCCATGAAATCGCCGCCCCGAGTGTCCGTGGTCATCCCTTGCTACAATTACGAGCGCTACCTGCCGGAGGCGGTCGATAGCGTCATCAAGCAGACCTATCAGGATTTTGAGATTATCATCGTTAACGACGGGAGCACTGATGACAGCGCGCAGGTCGCGGAAAGCCTTCGCGCCCGGTATTCCACGCACCGAATCAAGCTCATCAACCAGCCGAACTCCGGCCAGCCGGCGATCTCCCGCAACCGAGGAATTGCCGAAGCACAAGGCGAATTCATCCTGCCATTGGACGCTGACGACCGCATCGCGCCGACCCTCCTGGCGGAGTGCGTGCAAATTCTAGAGTCCAACCCGGACGTAGCGATTGCTTACACGGATGCCATCTTTTTCAACCGGGAGCGTTCGTGGATTCAACCGACCGCCGAGTACGACTTCAAAGTTCTGATCCACGCGAACCATCTTTGTTATTGTTCCCTCTTTCGCCGCCAGGCGTGGGAAACGGTGGGCGGATACAAGACCAATGTCAAAGGATACGAAGATTGGGATTTCTGGATTGGCTGCGGAGAAAAAGGATTCGTGGGCAAGCGAATTGCCAAACCCTTATTCCACTACCGCGAGAAAGCGGATGGGCTTTTTCAGGATGCGCTGAAACGCGACACGATCCTCCGCATCAACATTATCGCCAATCATCCTGACCTCTATCCGAAGGACATTGTGGAGATTGCCCGGAGGTTCTTGCGCGGAGAAGGGAACCCGAAGGCCCAGAGCCAGGGGCCGGCCATTTCCGTCATCGTGCCGACCTATAACCGGCCAGAGATGCTCGCGGAAACGCTCCAGAGCATCTTGAGCCAGACGTTCCAGGATTTTGAAATCCTGGTCGTCAACGACGCCGGGCAGGATGTCTCCAAGCAGATCGAAGGCCTTAACGCTTCGCGAAAGATCCGTTACTTCCAACACTTCCAGAACCGCGGCCTGGCCGCGGCCAGAAATACGGGCGTCAACCAGGCGCGCGGCAAATACATCACGTATCTGGACGACGACGACCTTTTTCTTCCCGACCATCTCCAAACGCTGCACGAGTTTCTGCAAAAAAGCGGAGCGAAAGTCGCCTACACAGATGCCTGGCGCGCCCACCAAATGAAGAAGGGCGGCAGTTATGAAATCGTTCGCCGGGATGTTCCGTATTCACGCGACTTTGATCGGGATGAAATCCTGGTGGGCAATTTCGTGCCCGTGCTGTGCTTCATGCACGAAAAGGCGTGCTGGGAAACCGCCGGGGGATTCGACGAATCGCTGACCAGCCATGAGGATTGGGATTTGTGGATCCGCATGTCGCGCCATTTCCAGTTCTTCCATATTCCCAAAGTCACGTGCGAGTTTCGCTGGCGATTCGACGGCACGAGCATGAACAGCGGCAAACGGGCGGATATGCTGCGAACCGCCACGCGCGTCTATGAGAAGTCGGAACATCTGGTGTCGGGGCGGCCGGAACTGCAAGCGGCTCGAAAAGCGTACCTGGAAGGAATGAAACGAGAAGTGCTGGCAAGCCGTCAGGCCGCCGAGGCTCAAGCTGCTTCACAAGAATCTGCTTCGTTGCCGAACAGTGAACCCACGGCTTCACCCCTCCCCGGAGGGGAACCGGCAACCATTGCGGAATGCGGAGTGCGGAGTGCGGAGACCGTAGGTCTTCCTCCTCTCCCCGCGAAGCATGAGTGGGGAGAGGATCGAGGAGAGTGGAAAAGTCAGCACGATAGTCCTCCTCTCCTCAGCCCGCTCCTCTCTTCGAGTGGAAGAGAGGGAGCCATCCAATCCTTGCCGCTCGTCTCCATCATCGTCCTGACTTTCGACAATCTCGAATTGAACCGCGAGTGCCTCGCTTCCCTTTACGAAACGATCGATCCCGCCAAGGGCGAGATTATCGTGGTGGACAACGCGTCAACGGACGGAACGGCTGATTATTTGCGCCGCGAGCAACAGGCCGGACGGCTGCGCGCGTTCCTGAATTCACAAAACGTGGGCTTCGCCCGCGGCTGCAATCAAGGCGCGCTGGAGGCTCGCGGACATTTGTTGCTGTTCCTGAACAACGACACGCGGGTCACGCCCGGTTGGTGCGACTCGATGATCTGGGCGGCGCGCTTGCCGCGAGTCGGAGTGGTCGGCGTGAAACTGCTGTATCCGGATGGACGGGTGCAGCACGCGGGGTTTGGGTTGGTCGGGCAGATGCTGGATCACGTGCATCGTTTCGCCCCGGCTTCCGCGCCCGAAGTCAACGTGTTTCGCGAGCTGGACATCGTCACCGGCGCTTGCCTGATGATTCCGCGAACGCTGTTCTTCGAGTTGAACGGGTTTGACGAAAGCTTCAAGAATGGCGGCGAGGATGTCGATTTGTGCCTGCGGGTTCGCGCGGCGGGCTGGAAGGTCGTTTATGAGCCGCGCACGGTCGTGTACCACCACGAGGCCAAAAGCGCCGGGCGCTTGCAGCATGTGCCTGAAAACGTGCAGTTGTTCGGCCAGCGCTGGAGCATGCAGTTCGATGCCAAGGCTCGCTTCCATCCGCCCACGCCGCCGCGCACGCAGAAGGCAGAGAAGAGCCTCTTGGACGAACCGGACGCGGCGCAAAAGCTGGCCGACGCTTCGTCCGTGAACGTCCAACGAGTCGATTCGTCAGCGCCTCAGTGCGCCAAACAACGCGCGCCGGGTTTTAGTTTCTGCATCATCACGAACGGCAAGCGCCCCGCCAAGCTGCGCGAGGAAATTCAAAGCATACGGGCGCTCAAGATTCCTCAATGCGAAATCCTCGTGGGCGGCGATGTGCCAGCCGGTTTCGACGATGTCATCGCGGTGCCGATGGCCGAGGTGGCTCATGCCGGACGGCTTGGGGAAATGCGGAATCAACTTTGCCGGCGAGCCCAGTACGACCGCCTCGTCGTCGCGGACGACGACATGATTTTCCATGCGGATTTCTACGAAGGGCTGCTCAATTTTGGGGAGAATTACGACGTGCTCTGTGTTCGACTTCTGAATACGGACGGCACGCGGTTCTGGGACTGGGCCAAGGCGGGCTCGGCAGCGGAGCAACGCTTGTTGGAATACACGGAATACGATTCACGCGTTTACGTCACCGGCGGCCTCTGTATTATGAAGGCTGCCGTTTCCGATCTCGTGCAGTGGGATGGTCAACGCGGATTCTACCAACTGGAGGATGTCGATTTTTCCGAGCGCCTGAAGACGGCAGGCTTTTCCATTCGGTGCTGCCCATTCAGTACCGTGACCCATAATGACCGGCGTTACACCCAGGTGGGAAGGGTGATCTTGGCTCGCAAGGCCGAATTCAAGTTCCCCTGGGAAGACCCGGAATTGCAGAATGCGCCTCCGAACGCGTTGCTCGCGAAAGCGGTCGAGACCGCGCGAGTTCAGCGCTACGCGGAATGCGCGGATTACGTCCGGATGTGCCTGAGGCTCGATCCCATGCATCCAGCCGCGAGGGAGTTGTGGAGCAAGATGCTGCTGGCGTTTGGCGGGGACACGAAGCAGAGTTCACTTTACGCCTCGCCTCCCTTCGAGCCCCTCGTGCGGCCCGTCGATTCGCCGGCGCGCGGAAGTGGCGCAGGAGAAAACCTGACTTCGTCCGCCGCTTCGGCGATGCCTGTTCTGTGGCACGGCCTGTTTTACAGCTTCAGTGGCTATGCTGAGGAAGCCCGGCACTTTGTCCTGAATCTGGAGAGCAACAATATCAATCTGGCGATTCGTTCCTTCGCCCCGGCTTCCGAAGGTTGCCGTGCCAAGATCGATTCGGCGGATCGCGACAAACTCGATGCCCTGCTGCAGAAGAACATCCCTTCTCCGTTTGCCGCGGTGGTTCACGTTTCAGGCCGTTGCCTGGATCGGCTGCCGGGCGCTGCCTATTGCATTGGCAGAACCATGTTCGAGACCGATCGGCTGCCGCAGGAGTGGGTCGAAAAGTGCAATCGGATGGATGAAATCTGGGTGCCGACGGAGCACTCGCTGGAGTCCTTCAGGAACTCCGGCGTGACGGCACGATTGGTCAAGATTCCGGGGGGAGTCGATACCGACCGCTTTCGACCCGGTTTGAATCCTCTGCCAATTCCTGGAAGACGAAAGACCGTCTTTCTATCGATCTTCGAATGGAGCTATCGCAAAGGTTGGGACGTGCTCCTTCATTCGTGGGCCCGCGCTTTCAAACCTCAGGACGACGTTTGCCTGGTGCTGCGCGCTTATCCATTGAATGCCTCCGAGGCGCCGGATGTTTCGCGCGAGATCAATTTGTTCATTGATGCCTTTCTGAGCCGCATCTTGAAGTTGAATCGCTCTCAGGTGGCTCCGATTATTGTTTTGGGTTGTCCCATCTCCGAAGCAGACTTGCCGCATCTCTACGCCGCCGCCACCGCTTACGTCGCGCCGTCGCGGGGCGAAGGCTGGGGCAGGCCGCAGATGGACGCCATGGCATGCGGATTGCCCGTGATTGCGACCGGATGGAGTGGCACGCGCGAGTTCATGACCGAGCGGAACAGCATCTTGCTGGATTACAAGATGGCCGACGTGGGCCCGGAATCCGAAATCGAGTATTTCCGAGGGCATCGCTGGGCTGAACCTTCGAGAGACCATCTGGCTCAACTGTTGCCCCGCGTGGTTGAACAGCCGGAGGAAATGGCCCGGATTGGCTCGCGCGCACGGCAGGACATGGTCGAGAAATGGCAATGGGATCGCGTGGCGGAGCTTGCGGCCGGGCGCTTGGCGGAGATCGCGGAGGAGTTGCGAGGCAAAACCAGTAATCAGTTATCAGTAGTCAGTGATCAGTTGTCAGAATCCGTTCGCCCTCAGACGCCTGACGCCCCTCGCCTCTCGCCTGAATCAGTGGTCAGTGATCCGTTGTCAGTTGCCAGTTGCCAGTTGCCAGGGGGGAGTAATCAGTTGTCAGAATCCGCACTCCGCACTCCGCACTCCGCACCCGAAGGCTCCGCAATTGGCCAAGAACTGGCTCGACAGGGCCGCATTCCCAGCTATAAACGAGAATCGGTGCATTCGATGAACGACGCGCACGACTCCAACCCGAAACCGGACTTAGAGATAGGTCCTGTATCGCCCGAGGCCAATCGGCTACTGGAACGAGCCGATGCCGAATACCGCAAAGGCAACCTCGCCAATGCCCGCTCCGTCTTGCTGGAGGCGCTGCAACACCTGCCCAACTCTCCGCGAATCCACGCCACGCTGGGGGCGATTTTGTTCAGCTTGAATGAGTTCGCCACAGCCAGAGAGCATTTTGCAAAGGCCGCAGAGTTGGCTCCAAACGATCCTGGCGTTCGCGTCCAGTTGGCCCTGGCGAACCTTGAACTCGACCAGATCGAGGATTTCGAAGCGGCACTGGGCCGCGCCCTGGAACTCGACCCGAACTACCGCGACGCACTCAAACTCCTGGCGGATTTGAACTTGAAGCAGGGAAGTTACAAGGACGCCGGCCAGACCTACGTGAAGATCATCTCGCGCAATCCGGAGGACCTGGACTCATTGCTCGGATTGGGCGCCTGCTTCTTTAAGGCGAATGAATGGGAAACGGCCCGGGAAGTCTATCAGCGCATTCTGCAAATCTCCCCGAATCATTCGCTCGCAGCCAACAATTTGGCGGCGATCAAGAAGAAGATAGAGGAAAGGGCTTCGGGGGTGGTCAGTGATCAGTTATCAGTAATCAGTAATCAGTCGCCTGGATCCGCACTCCGCACTCCGCACTCCGCACTGAATCAGGCCAACGTAGGGCAGGCTTCCAGCCTGCCTGAATCAACGATCTCTGAAGACAGTAAGAAAGGCAGGCAGGAGGCCTGCCCTACTCTTCAGCCGAACTCTGAAATCGAACGCTTGTTGGCGAGCGCAGAACGGGAGAGCCAGAATGGGAATCACTCGTCCGCGCGACAAATCCTGGAGCAAGCGCTGCAGCAAGCGCCGAACAACATTCGAGTCATCGAACAACTCGGAATGGCTGCGTTCGCTCTGAACGATTTCATCACGGCGCAGCGTCACTTCGGCCGGCTGACGGAAATCATGCCTTCGGATCCCTCCGCGTTCGTTCAACTCGCCTTGACTCATCTCCGGCTGGAGCGCATCGATCAATTCGAGCAGGCGTTGGGACGCGCCCTGGACCTCGATCCGTACCACCGCGACGCGCTGAAGTTGCTGGCCGATTTGAATCTTCGAAACGACCAGTTCAAGGACGCCGCCCAGGCTTACACAAAAATCCTCAGCCGCCATCCGGACGATCTGGATGCGTTGTTGCCCCTGGGAGTCTGCTTCTTCAAGGTGAACGATTTTGAGACGGCGAAGCTGGTGTTCGAGCGCGTGCTGGAGAAGCATCCCGGAAATCCCGTGGCGAAGGAGAATCTCGATGTGATCCGGCAGAGGATGGCCGTGGGGCAGTTATCAGTGGTCAGTGATCCGTTGTCAGTGAGCGGTGATCAGTCGCCCGAATCCGCAATCCGCAATCCACAATCCGCGATGGAGAACGTAGGGCAGGCTTCCAGCCTGCCCGAATCAACGGTCTTGGAAGAGGGCAAGACAGGCAGGCAGGATGCCTGCCCTGCTCTTCAACCGCACTCCGCAATCGATGGTCTCCTGGAAAAGGCGCAGACCGAACACCAGCGGGGGAACCTCGCCAGAGCGAAAGAACTGTTGGTCGAGGCGTTGCGGTTGGAGCGTGATGAGCCGAGGGCGCTCGCCGCGGCCGGGGCGATTTGTTTCGCTTTGAATGAATTCGAGCAGGCCTATCAGTATCTACAGCGGGCCACCGAAGTGAACCGGCGCGATCCGGCGGTCTTCGTGCAGCTTGCGCTGGCTAACTTGAAGCTCGATCAGATCGAGGAGTTTGAAGTCGCGCTGGGCCGGGCGCTGGAGATTGATCCCCACCATCGCGATGCGCTGAAGCTTTTGGGCGATTTGAATGTTCAGAACGGTCGCCTCAAGGATGCTGCTCAGGCCTACACGAAAATCTTGAGCCGGCACCCGGACGACCTGGACGCGCTGTTGCCGCTCGGCGTCTGCTTTTTCAAGGATGGCGACCTGGAGACGGCCAGACTGGTCTTTGAGCGCGCTTTGGAACGGCACCCGGACGATCCGGTCGCGAAGGAGAACCTGGTGGCCATTCGTCAGAAGCTGTCGGAAGGCAGGGAGAGTAATCAGTTGTCAGTTGTCAGTGATCAGTCGTCTCAATCCGCAATCGAGAACGTAGGGCAGGCTTCCAGCCTGCCTCAATCAACGGTCTCTGATGACGGAAAGAAAGGCAGGCAGGATGCCTGCCCTACTCCTCCACCGCAAGTGGCAACCGACCAGTCGGCTTTGGCGAAACTGATGGACCAGGCGAATTTCTTCTGCGAGGTCAGCAATCGGCAGGCCGCGCTGGAGACTCTCGAACAGGCGGTCGAATTGGCGCCGCGCGACCCGCAGATTCGCTCGGCGCTGGGCAGCCTGCACTTCACCCAGGGAAACTACGAAGCGGCCCGGGAGCAATTCCGCCGATTGATCGAAATCAAGCCTCGCGACGTCGATGCCTATACGCGGCTGGCCATGGCCTGTCTGAAGGTGAATCGCATCGAGGAAATGGAGGCCGCGCTCGGACTCGCGCTGGAGATCGATCCGCACCATCGCGAAGCGCTCAAGTTTCTCGCCAAAACCAACCTGGAGAACAACCGGGTGCGCGACGCGGGCCGCGCCTACGCCAAGTTGCTGGAACGCCAGCCGGATGACCTGGAGACCTTGCTGAGCCTGGGGCTTTGCTTTTATCGCGGCGCGGATTTCGAGTCCGCTCGCATGGTCTATAACCGGGTTCTCGAAATGGACCCCAACAATGTCACGGCGCGGGAGAATCTTTATCAGCTCGACCAGAAGAGCGAGAACAGTGGCCAGTTGTCAGTTGCCAGTGGTCAGTTGTCGGTTGCCGAGGCTCAGCAGTCCGAGAAATCTGAAATTGCCCAGTTGAACCAGTGGTTGACCAAGGCCGATGCGGCGGTGGGGTCGCAAAACCTCGCCGAAGCGCGCGACGCGCTCAAGGCGGCGCTGGCGTTCGCGCCAGATTCTCCGGAGATTCTATCCGCGATCGGCACAGTTTGTTTCCAACTGGGCGACTTGCGGCAGGCGCGCATTCATTTGGAACGGTTGGTGCAGATTGCTCCGTCCGATCCCGGCAAATGGGTGCAACTCGCGTTGTGCCACTATCAGTTGGGCGAATTGGCTGAATTTGAATCCGCGTTGGCCAAGGCGATGGAATTGGACTCGAACTGCCTCGACGCCCTTCGACTCCGCGCGCAGGTCGATTTCAACCAAGGCAAGATCCAGAGCGCCGCCCAGGCTTTCGGGAAGATGCTCAAGCAGACTCCGAACGATCTGGAGGTTCTGATGCCCCTGGCAGTTTGCTTCTACAAGACAGGCGATTACGAGACCGCCAAAATGATTTTTGAGCGGATTCTGGAATTGGAACCCGAACACACATTGGCCAGGGAGAATCTGAAGGTGCTCCTGGACAACCTTCGCGTGGCGAAGGGGAGTGGACAGTTATCAGTGGCCAGTGATCAGTTGTCAGAGGTCAGTGGGCAGTCTGACCATTCCGCACTCCGCGCTCCGCATTCCGCGATCGAGAAGGCCGGCACGCGCGCTTTGGATGAGCAACTTTCCCGGGCAAATGCATTGTGGTCTGCGGGAGACCTGGCCGGGGTTGCGGCGGCGCTCCAAGAAGCGCTGAAGGCGAGCCCCGACAGTCACGAGATTTGCGCGGCCCTCGGCAGTGTCCTTTACCAGAAGGGCGACTTGAGCGCGAGTTGCCAGGAACTGCAGCGGGCAACCCAGATGCTCCCCAATTCCTCGGACTACCAGACTCGCCTGGCCCTGGCGTTGCTGGGTTTGGAACGGATTCCCGAATTTGAAGCCGTGCTTGGGCGCGTGCTCGAAAATGATCCGACCTACCGCCCGGCGCTGCGGTTGTTGGCCGACCTGAATTTTCGAGAGAACCGTTTCAAGGACGCCGCCCAGACCTACCACAAGATCCTTCTCCAGGCTCCGGACGACACCGAAGTGATGCTGCCGCTGGCGGTTTGCTTCTACAAAACCGGCGACGCGGAATCGGCGAAAATGGTTTTCGAGCGAGTTCTCCAGATCGATCCGCAGAATGCGGTCGCCCGCGAGAATCTTGATTTGCTCACTAAACCGCCGTCTTCTCCTCCGCCTTCCTCCAGCAAGCCTGCCCGGCGAAAAAAAAAACGGTAGCGCCTGAGGACGGCCCCGAACTTGCGCGTAGCGCAGATTTGCAATCTGCCGTATCGCAGGATTGCAGCCTGCAAAGCGCCGGCAAACTCGAATCCGTTCCGAACAGTCCACGCGCCTCCGATTCCAAATCGGCGATACAGCAGAGTGCAACTCTGCGCCACCCCGAACGCAAGCTGTCGATCATCTGGGAGGGGTCGCAGTTCGTTCACCATTCGCTGGCGTTGATCAATCGCGAGTTGTGCCTCCAGTTGATCGAGGGGGGCCACGACCTCTCCATTCTTCCGTTCGAGCCCGACCAATTCGGCCCGGAGGCTGATCCCCGCTTCGGCCAGATCGCCGGTCGCGTTCGCGCGCCTCTCGCCCGGCCGGCGCACGTTCACTTGCGCCATCAATGGCCGTTCAACCCAACGCCGCCCCAGGACGGTCACTGGGTGATCATTCAACCCTGGGAATTTGGCTGCATTCCGAAGGATTGGGTCGCGGTGTTGCGAGATCGCGTCGATGAAATCTGGGTGCCAAGTGCGTTCGTCCGAGATTGCTACATTCAAAGCGGCATCCCTTCTGAGAAGGTTTATGTGGTGCCCAACGGGACAAATCCCGATCGTTTCCATCCGAACGCGCCGCCGCTTTTGCTGCCAAAGGCAGGGCAGGCTTCCAGCTTGCCTGGTTCAATCTCTCGAGACGGAATGAAGGGCAGGCAGGATGCCTGCTCTACGGCACGGAAATTCAGGTTCCTGTTCGTGGGCGGCACGATTCGACGCAAGGGACCGGACCTGGCGCTGAATGCTTATCTGAAATCCTTCACGGCCGCGGATAACGTTTGCCTGGTGGTGAAGGATTTTGGCGCCAACACGTTTTACCAAGGCCAAACGCTGGAAGCGCAGATCCGGCAGCTTCAGAGTCATCCGAACGCGCCGGAAATCGTTTACTTGAACCAGGACCTGGCGCCCGAACAGATGCCCGGACTCTACACGGCTTGCGATTGCCTGGTTCATCCGTACCGCGGGGAGGGGTTTGGGCTGCCGATTCTGGAGGCGATGGCGTGCGGTTTGCCCGTGATCGTCACGGCAGGAGGCGCGGCGGACGATTTCGCGACGGAAGAGTTCGCGTACCGGATCCCCGCCCGGCGCCAATCCATCGGCACCAAGGTCGGAGATTTGGAATTGGCGGGCCAAGGCTGGCTGCTGGAACCTGACCTGGAGGCTCTGAGCAACCGGATGAAATTTGTCGCCTCCCATCCTGCGGAGGCTCGCTTGTTGGGGCAACGCGCCAGTGTCCATGTCCGCAGCAAATGGACCTGGACCCATGCGGCCGCAGCGGCCGAGAAACGCTTGCAGGCCCTCGCGGCTCGGACGGAGAATCCCACTAGGCTTCGTCCAATCACTTTGCCGGATTCAGGTCGCGCAGCCGTGAATCCAAATCGCGGCGAGCAATCGGTGGCACGATTCCCCTCACCCTGCCCCTCTCCCCAAGGAGAGGGAAGGCTGATCCCTGCTGCGGAAAAGTCTGGCAGGGGAGAGGGCCGGGGTGAGGGGGAAGGCGATGCTGGGTTAACTCAACGCCCGAAAACTGAGACTGCGACGCCGCAACCGGCCATCGAAGTACCCGCCGCCGGCTTGATCGGTTCGTTGAAGAAGGCCCAAGATTTCGCGGCTCAGAAGAAGTATTTGAAAGCGTGGAAAGCGGCGTTGGAAGCCATCAAACTCCGTCCTTTCCATCCCGACGCCTACTTGCAGATGATCGAGATTGCGCTGTCGGCAGACGACGAACGGCAGGCGTTCCTTTGCGCGGAACGTTTGATTCGGATGACACCGAACTGGGAAATGGCCCGGCGCGTGTTTGCTTCGCTCAAAACCGCTGCCGAGGGCAAGCGGTCCCAGATCAATTGGACGCCGCTCCCCAAGTGGCCCGACAGACCTCGCCTCAGCGTCTGCCTCATCGCCAAAGACGAAGAGGACAACATCGGACGGTGCCTGGCGTCGGTGGAACCCATCGCCAGCCAGATCGTCGTCGTGGACACCGGATCCAAAGATCGCACCGTGGAGATTGCCCGGCAGCACGGGGCGGAGATTTATCGTTTTGACTGGAACGACAATTTTGCCGACGCGCGGAACGCCGGGCACGAGCACGCGCGCGGCGATTGGGTTTTGATTCTGGATGCGGACGAAGAATTGCCGAAGGAAAGCCATGAAAAGCTGTCCCGAGACATGGCGGCGACGAACGTGCTCGGTTACCGCATCCCGATCTGCAACATTCATGAAGCGGCGGATTCCGTGACGTACGTGCCGCGGTTGTTCCGAAACGCGCCTGCCCTGTTTTTCGTCGGCCGGGTTCACGAGCAGATTTACGCCAGCGTGATTGCGCGCAAAGCCGAATGGGGCATGGACGCGACCATGGGCACGGCGACTATCATGCACTATGGCTACGATCCCGGCCTGGTGAAACGAAAGCAGAAAATCCAGCGGAACCTCAGACTGATGGAACGAGCCGTCCAGGAACTGCCCAATGAAGCGGCGCTGCTCATGAATTACGGACTCGACCTGGTCAACGACGGGCGGCTGGAAGAAGGCCTGGAAAAATACCGGCACGCGTTCCGCATCATGGCGCCGCACCCGGCCGGGTCCATTTTGCCTGAGGTCCGCGAGCGCTTGCTCACGATTTACGGAGTGCACGCGCTCAAGGCGGAATTATTCGGCGAGGTGCTGGATGTCATGACCTCGCGTCTGGCCGGCGACGCAGGGCCGACCGCGTCGATGCACTTCCTGGCCGCGGTCGCGCTGATGCGGATGAAACGCGCCGCTGAGGCGATTCCGCATCTGGAAGCGTGTCTGGCCAAGCGCGACGCGCCGACGCTGACGCCTCCGTGTCATCAAGTGTTCAAAGCGGGACCGCACCATCTGCTCGCCCAGTGCTGCGCGGTCATTGGAGAAAACGAACGGGCCGAGGCTCATTTCAAGCAGGCGCTCGTCATTGAACCCGAAACGCCGGGCGTCCTGCACGATTACGCCCATTTTCTGCACCGCACAGACCGCTCACTCGAAGCGCTGCAGACCTTGCATGGCATCATGGCCAAAGGCATCAACGATGAGCATCTCTGGCACCTGGGGAGTTTCATCTCGGCCAGCAAACCCGAGTTCGCCGAGTTCTCGGTGGATTGGACGGAGGAAGCCTTGAAGCATTTCCCGCAACACGCGGGGATCCGGGCGTTGCGGGGCGAAGCGTTGCTGAAGGGGGGCCGGTTCAGCGAAGCCCTGCCGTTCTTTCAGAATTCAGCCCACGCTCAGGAACCCTCCGCGCGGGCCGCGGTCTTGATCTGCCAGTTTGCGGAAGGCCAAACTCCGTCCCTCGCGCCCTCGGAAAACGAAGCGCAGCTCAGCGTGGAATTCGTCAATTGGTATCGGCGGCTCTTGGCCGCGCGCTCGCTGGAGGGATTGAAGAAGATCAATTCTCAAATTGCCGCGCTGCGCAAAGTGCTGCCGAGAGCAGCGGCAATGCTCGATCAGGCGCTTCAAGAAGCGGACCCGTCGTAGCTGCGGCTTTCTGGAGAACCCAATAAAAGCCTGGGTTTAGTTGATGTAGTCCAGGAGGGATTGGCTGAGGATGGTGCCGCCGGTTTTCAGCGCGGCCACGTAAGCGTTCTGGATTTCGCTCAAGGAGACGAGCGTTTTGGCCAAGTCTGCATCCGATTCCTTCGAAACCAGGCTGTCGAGGGAAATTTTGCGCGTGTTGGCGATTGAAGAGGTCATATCCAGGCGAATCTGTTCCGTGCCGACGCTGCCGAAATGATAGAGGATGTTTTCCTCGTCCTTAAGCAGGTTCGGGAGATCCCCCGTTCGAATGGCCGCGGTTTTGTTACTCAGGAGATTGTCGCGCAGCGAAATCAAGTGCGCAAAGAGATCGGCCCCAACGGAAGTGTCCTGGAGCAAGCCGCGCTCCCCGGAGCCAGACGTGTTTGCGCCAGGCACGGTCACTGAAATATTGATATTCTCGGCAATTTCGCTGGACGAGACGGTCTCGGAACCGTTGTAGGCCACGCTCGTGATCTGATTCTGGGCGTTCCGTGTCGGGTCGAATGGCAAGGATGTATTCTTGGTCCCTCCGAAAAGGTAGTTCCCCTGGTGGCGCGTGTTGGACAACTGGAGGGCGCGCTCGATCAGTTGGTCCACCTCGATGGAGAGGGCCTGAAGTTCCTGGGGGGTGCGAAGGTTGTCCGCCCGGGTCGCGATTTCACCCGCGCGATCCGACACTTTCTTCAAATCGTCGATGGCCGCGAAGGAGGCGGTCAGTGCGTCTTTCAACGCCCCGATATTCTTCTCATATTGCGTGATCGCTTTGATCTCGTTTTGGAGGTCGAGCACCTTGCGCATGGCGCGCGGATCTTCGCTCGCCATTTGGAACCGCTGGCCGGTGCCGGCTTGAATATGGAGCCGCGCTTGCTGCGTCGCGAGGCGTTCCAGTTGGGCCCGGATCACGTTCGGGAAAGTACTGGCGGTGACTCGCATATCGGTCTGGGAGGTGGATTGTTTTACGGAGCCAGGTTAATGACGGTTTGCAGCAGTTCGTCCAGGGTCGAGATCATGCGGGCCGAGGCTTGGAAGGCGCGTTGAAAGACGATCATGTTGGCCATCTCCTCATCGACGGACACGCCGCCGATGGAGTCGCGCTGGCGAGTCAGCATGCGGTTCACCGCATCCTGGTCTTGCATCTGGTTGTTCGTATTATTCAGCGCCTGGCCGAGGTTAGCGACCGTCTGGTTGTAGTGTTCGGAAAACGTGAGGTTGCCCAGGGCTGCCTGAGGCTTGTTCGCCATCCTGGCCAGAGTCAGCGCCACGCCGTTGTCGCCTGGATCGCCCGTGGAACTGGCTTGAATTCGGCTTGGGTCGGCTCTCAAACCCGTGTTCAACGCGATGTCGGAGGCATTCGAACCGGAAAAGAAAACCTCTCCCGTGCTCACCCCATCCAGCGCGATGCCTGCCGAATGGGTCGTATTGACCTGCGTGATTAACTCGCCGGCCAGCGTGTCGAGATCGTCGGAAACCGTTTTGATCTCAGTATCTCGGGCGTCGATGCTGCCCTTGATGCCGCCCTTGGTCAACGTGACGGCGGCGCCGCCGGCGGTTTGAACCTGCGTGCGTTCAACCCCGGTGCTCGAATCCGCCACTGCTTGCAAAGTATCCACGACGCGGTCGATCTCGATGACGCTGGCGCCGCCGATGGAGAGGTTCAATTGTCGAGTGAAAGAGTCTTCGGAGTAGGTCACGTTCGCCAGCTTGGAAAGGGCTTCGAGCTTCTCCTGGCGGCGATCCCGCAAGTCATTGGATTTGCCGAGGTCGCCGATCTCCGACGCGCTGATGCTGACGCTGAGGTTGCTGATGTCGGCCAGGAGTTGGTTCGCCAGAGTCACATCGTCCTGAACGCGGAGGTTCAAGTCGGTGCGCAGATTTGAAAGCCGCGTGGTGACGCTGTTGAACTTTTCGGTGAGGCTTTCGCCCTTCAGTAGAACAATCTGGCGGTCCGCCGTCGAGCTCGGGCTGGTGCTGAGTGCTTGCCAGGCATTGAAAAAGTCCGAGATCCCTTCGATGATGCCGAACTGGCCGCCGACTCCGAGGCTGGCCGTGGCTCCTTCGGGCGTAGAAGCCTGCAGGGGGTGGAGCTGCTGGCCCAAATTCACTTCCGCAAATTCCAAAGCTTTCTGCCGAGATTCGAGGTAACCGGATACGCTGGTCTCCCTCACGATCTCGCTGTCGAGCAGGCGGTCCCGGATTTGTTCGATCGCCGAGACTTTCGCCCCGGTTCCTACCGGTCCGGTGGAGCTGGGCAGCGCATCGGCGGTTTGAATCCGGAGGCGCTGACGCGCGTAAGCCGGATTGCTGACATTGGAAAGGTTGTGGCCGATCAGTTCGATCCCTTGCCGGTTGGCGTCCAGCCCGCGCTTGGCGACTTCCATGGTTCCCATGAGGCCGAGTGGCATAGAGCGACGGGTTTCGGTTTTAGATGATCATCTCGCAGAGCGAGCTTTGAGGCAGCGCGCCAGTCTTGACCGTTCCGGCCGGCGTGTACGTCTGGCCGCCGCTCGAGGGGAAGAGGCTGAAGATCATCTGTTGCATCAGATCGAGCGAACGGCTCAGCAGCAGATGGTTCTGGCGCAGCCGCTGTTGGGAGCGCATCAGCAAATCGTTGATTTCCTCGACCAGCGCTTCCAGGAGCGGCTGGTATTCCTTGGGGACAAGCGCGACGAGCTGTCGGAAAGAGAGGGTAGTGGGCTGGCCCAGCGCGGTGGCGAGTTCTTTTCGAAGTTGGTCTCGGCGCTGGCGAGCCGCTGCGACGATGGGCACCTGGGCATTGATGGCGCCGAGGTTTTCCAACAACCCTTCAGCAGACCGGCTCACGATCAGATCCTGTTGCTGCTCTAAAAGGGCCAGAAGCTCACCGTACTGGGTGAGCTCGTCCCGCAAGGTCTCGATCAGTTTTTCCAGTTCGGCCTTCATGGCTTCGGAGCGTCTGGATCCGCCGGCTGGCCATCGTTCTTGTGCGGGTGAGTCATCTGGGCCTGGAAAGAGTTGGCCAGGCCAAACGTCCCGGTTTTGCTGATGGCTTCAGCGAGTTGGTTCACGATCATGTCCTGATAAATGTCATGGCTGGCGCTCAGCATGGCGCTTTGGGGCTTCAAAAGCGGCTTCTGCGCTTCCGTCAAGAACTGGCGCAGCAAAATGGCTTCAAAATGATGGCTGATCCCGGAGAGCTTTTCGTCTTCCGATAACTGCTTGTTGGACGCCAAGCGCTCCAGCGGCAAATCGGCCGGCTTGAGCTTTCGGGCGACCGGACTGCTTTCCATAGTCACGAATTACTGGATCACCAATTCCGCCTGCAACGCGCCCGCGGCCTTCATCGCTTCAAAAATCGACATCATATCTCTGGGAGTCGCGCCCAACTCGTTCAAGGAAGCGGCGATTTTCTCGACGGTAGGCATTTCCGGGAAGGCTTTCATTTTGGCGGCTTGTTCGATCGCCTGCGTGTCGGTGCGCGGCGTGACCGCGGTCTGCCCCACCTGGGCGAAGGGACTCGGCTGGGAGACGTCCAGCGTCTCGGCGACTTTCACGATGATGTTGCCGTGGGAAACGGCGCAGCTCGAAATCTTTGTCCGGGCCGTGACGACGACCGTTCCGGTGCGCTCATTGATAATCACTCGAGCCGGCGTATCCGGGATCACGTCGATGGCCTGGACGCGGGCGATGAAATCCACTGGGACGATCTGAAACTGATAGGGGATTTTGACACGCACCGCCGCGCCGTTCATGGCGTGGCTGGAACTGGGAAATATGGCATTGATGGCCTCGGCCATGCGCGCGGCGGTTGTGAAATCGGGTTCCCGCAATACAAACTGAACTGCGTCGCCTTCCACCAGGGTCACCGTGATTTCCTTTTCAACCAGGGCGCCATTGGGGATTTTAGCGGTGGTGGGATGATTCTTCTGGACGGTTCCGCCGCCGGCACCGCCCTGGCCCAGGGCGAAACCGCCCACGGCGAGCTGGCCTTGGGCAACGGCATAGACTTCGCCATTTGCGCCCCACAGAGCTGTCTGAGCGAGAATGCCGCCTTGGAGTGATTTGGCATCACCCATGGCTGCGATCGTCACGTCGATTGTGTTGCCCGACTTGGCGTAGGGCGGGAGTTCGGCCGTTACCATGACGGCGGCGACGTTTTTGGAGGTCAGCGCGTCGGGAGGCAAAGTGATTCCAAACCGCCGCAGAGTATTCGCGAGCGACGCCTTTGTGTAAGCGGGATCTTTGTCACCATCATTGGCCAGGCCGTAAACCAAGCCGACGCCGCTCAGTTGATTGGGCCGCGCGCCATGAACGAAGGTCAAGTCCCGCACGCGCACGGTCACGGCATGAGAAGGAATGGCCGAGGCCGCGATCAAGGCCAGGAGAATGGCCGGGTAAAGGCGTTTCATAAAGGTTAGAACGGGGTCAGGACATCCCAGGCGCGGCTGAACCAGCCCTTCTTCTGCGCGTTGCTGATCGCGCCTGAATCCTCGAACCGGATCGAAACATCCGCCAGGTTGTAGCTGAAAACGGTGTTGTCGGAGTTGATGTCGTATTTCCGAACCGTGCCACGCAGGACGACGATCTGGGATTCCCCGGAAAAGGTGGTATGGCGAAGTCCCTCGACCATGAAGTTTCCATTGGGGAGCACGTCGATCACGCGCACGCCAAACCGATGCGTGATCGTTTCGGAATTGGCGATGGCGCCTTTGCCGTCAAATCCGCTCTTGGAAGTCATTCCCATCGCGGGAAGTTTTCCATTGTGAGTCATGAATTTGCTGGCGGCAGGGCTGAAAAGGAACGATTGAAGGCTCGCGTCCAGCGAAGAGGTCTTGTCGCTCTTAGTGCTGGTGTCTTTCTTGGTGGTATTGCTCTCCTGAACGATCACCGTGATGATGTCGCCCACGGCCCGGGCCGTTTTGTCTGAGACAAGCGAAAGCGCAGAATCTTTGGTCCAGATCGAGTCGGCGGACGCTGAACCCGCGAAACACAAAGCGCCCAGGGCAAACAGGACGCCGGAATAGATGCTGGTCTGTTTTCTCATTGGTCGCCTTTCCTCGAAACTTTGATGGTGTTCGAGTCGATCACTTTTCCTTGAATTTCCTTCTTAGTGCGGAGGTTGCGCGCTTTGACAAGCTGGCCGGGGGCGCCGTCCGACAACACGACCACCATGGTGCTCACGGACATCATGTCATCTTCGATCACGGCCTGGACATGGTCGTTTCGGAACATGACCGGACGCAGTTGAACTTGGCGTGCCAGCACGATCCCGCCGGCATTCACGCTTTCCGCCAGGTGCAGGTCGGAAAGATCGAACTTGTCTTGAGAAAAGGTCGCGTCGCGGAGATGGATTACATCCCGGCGTTCCTTTATCAGACCGGACTGATCGAGCGTGGTGCCTCGTTTCAAAGTCGCCGGAGCCACCCAGACCTCGCGAAAGAGACGCGCTTTGACGTTCGCGAAATAAGCGCCAAGAGATTTGTTGCCGCAGATCACCTCGAACTGGACGCCGAACTGTGAAGTCAGACTCGGTCGATATAGAATCTGGACATCGATGGATCCATTGGAAGTCGGAATGGGCTTCCACGGCGGGGCCACTCGCTGAACTTCTATTTCCAGTTCACCCAACTCCGGTTTGGGCTGGAGTCTGGCTGAAAGCAAAAAGAGAAGATCCTTTTCCGTGTATTTGTCATTTTGCCGGCGCAAGGAATCATCGACCCCACTCACGCTGTTGGTCACGACGGGAGGGACGATGCGAGCCAAAAACCGGGTTTCCGGCTGGGCCGGTGCCGCCGCGGTGGTCTGCGCCTGGACGGACCAGGCCGTCCAGGAGGCCACGGCGAGCGCTCCGAGATTCAGGGCCAGTTGAGCAGTCATCACTTAGCGACGGAGGTTGTTGCTCTGTTGCATCATTTCGTCCGCGGCCTGGATCGCTCTGGAGTTCACTTCATAAGCGCGCTGCGCCATGATGAGTTTGACCATTTCCTCGACGACCTTGACGTTCGACAATTCGAGGTACCCTTGCTGCAATTGACCGAAGCCGTTTTCGCCGGGATTCCCAGTTTCCGGGGGGCCGGAAGCCGGGCTCTCTTTGAACAAGTTTTTCCCCATCGCTTCCAGACCGGCCGGATTGGCAAATCGGGTCAAAGTCACGCGACCGGCCGGCGTCGTGCCAGTCGAATCCGTGAGGGAGATCTCACCGCTTAGAGCAATGGTGACTGCGGTGGTTGTGGCCGGGATCGGTGGGAAGCCGCCGATGACCTGCAACCCGTCACTGGTCACGATGGCGCCATTGGACGAGATTTTGAATGCGCCGTCCCGGGTGTAAGCCTGGCTGCCATCGGGCATTTGAACTTGAAAGAAACCGTCCCCGGAAACCGCGATATCGAGTTTCTCGCCCGTCTGAGTCAACTCGCCGGTGGTGAAGATTCGAGAGGTAGCCACCGCGCGCGAGCCGTGGCCGACTTGCATACCGGTCGGCAACTGGTTGCCCGCGCCTTGTTCGGAACCCGCCGTCCGCGTTGTCTGGTAGAGCAAATCTTGGAACTCGATCTTGCTCTTCTTGTAGCCGGTGGTGTTGACGTTCGCGAGGTTGTTCGCGATGACGTCCAGGTTCATTTGCTGCGACTCCATGCCGGTCGCGGAGGAGAAGAGTGCTCGAATCATAAGGCAGCGCTTGAATTACGTGGTCGTTGAGAGTTCCTGGACCGCCCGGCCCATGCGTTCGTCGTGCATCTGGATGACGCGTTGGTTGGCCTCATAATGGCGAAGCGCGAGCAACAAATTGCTGACTTCGGCCATCGGGAGGGTATTGGAAGCTTCCAGTTGCGATTGGTGGACGGTGGTCTCTGTGGCCGGGACGGGTGGAGGCGTGCCGGGTTTAGGCAAGTAATAGCCACTGCCGATTGGAGTGAGATGAGAGACGTCCGCAAACTCGTAGAGGCTAAGTTTGCCTCGGATGAGTCCGCCTTCGCTGACATCGCCCTCGGGGGAAACGGAAATGAATTCCTTGTTCCGCGGGTTGACAATGATCGGAACGCCCGCCTCCGAATCGAATTCGTATCCATCCTTGTTTCGGATTTCTCCCTGGAGGTTGACGCGGAACGTGCCGTCGCGCGTGTAGTAAAATCTTTCGCCGGGCAGACGCACTCTAAGGAATCCTTTGCCATCAAGCGCCAGATCCGCTGGGGAACCGGTGCCCTCGAGGGAACCTTGGTGGAAGTTTGTCGCGAACGCCGGCTTGGGCAGGACGGTCGGGTTGCGCTCCGCGGAAGCGGTGTCAGAGCCAGCGCCCAAAATCCCTGATACGACGGTGGAAAACGAGATTTCGCTCTTCTTGAACGCCGGAGTGGATCCCGCCGCCAGGTTCTCCGCGATCATCTGCTGCCACTTGATATTGCCGTCCAAGGCAGCAGCGGCTCCGTACAAACTGCTATTCATTCGGGGCCATCCGAGCAGACGGCATGCCACTGGATTGCGGCGCCCGATCCTGGCCTCTAGCGACGGTTTCCTGGCGCTTTAAGCTTTGGGGATTCTGCTGGATCGGCCGTCCTCGAATGGACCCGGCAAGATTGTGCCCTCAGGCGGTGAAAAAAATGCCATCCGAAATGGGGGAAGATGGGGGAAGTCTCCGCGATGTGAATATCTTGCAACGCGCGTGATTGGCCCCAGAAAAAGCTCAGTCTTATTACGAGTAAGCTTGCCAGAAGAACGACTTGCCGCTGCCGTAGGCTTTTTGGACGTGGCGGAGGCTTTGGATGGTCTTGTTGGAGCTTTTAAGCTCGCGATCAGCCTCCGCGATCCTCTCCGAAAGAATAGCCTCGTTGTTCCTTTCCAGGGCGAGCAACTCGGTTGCGACTTGCTTGAGGTGTTTTCTTTCCTGGCGCTTCCTCTCCTCCGGTATCAAGGGGCTTTGGGAAAACTGTTCCTCGAGTTTTTCGATGGATTGCTGGAGCGAAGCTTTCTTTGATTGGAGCTGCTCCAAGGCGCTCCAATCGTTCGCCCGGATTAGCTCATTCTCGGCGAGGGTGAGCTTTTTCCACTGCGCGAGCAGCGCGTGCAGTTCATGGCACAAGCCGCCAGGTTCCCGACTCGAATCCATGGAGCATTAGCCCGTCGCCGACCATTCGCCCACGCGTTCAGGTTGGGGGGCGGTTGCTGGTTGAGAGAGGTTTTGTTTGTCGATCATCTCCCGCCAGGCCTCCCGCAACACCTGGAGATGGCGGCTGACTTCTTCCAGCGGTTCGCGCTGTTTCTTCAGGTTGCCCTGCTGGAGGCGGCGGTCGAAATAATCGTAAAGGGCAGACATTTTCTCCGAGAACTCCGGACCTTTTTCGGGGTCCAGACACGCTTTGAGTTCCCGGATGATCGCCTGCGCCTTTTGCGTGTTTTGGTGGATGGAGAGGTTGAAGTCCAGCGGATCGGTATGTTTGAAGCCGTCCAGCGCGATGTGCAAGAATTTGATCGCCCCGTCGAAGAGCATCAGAACCAGTTGCGCAGGCGAAGCCGTGAAGACGGCATTGGCCTGGTAGGTTTGGTACTTGTTTGGCCGGTACATCTAAGAGATCAACCAACAGAAGTTCTCAGACTTTATGCTGACTTCCCTGGATCGGGAGCGACGTCAAGGGCCAGCATCGCGGAAAGCTTATCGATCGTTTCCAAGGGCGGGTATAACTCGGAATCCGCCGCCGCTTGAAGCCGTGACCGCTGGCTTTCAAACTCTTTTTCAACGGCGCTCTCGATTGCCGAAAAGTCGGGAAGCTGAGAAAACTCAGCCGAATCGTCCCCGGAAGTTCGTGTCACGCTTCCGCTCTTGTGGCTGGGCCCGGCATTGAGGGACCTCCCGATGCCCGTAGAACCACTCGCGCCATTCAAATTGATCTCACTCATGGCTGCCTCCCAAAGCGCAGGTTACACGCGAATCCAAGTTGACCCCGGCACGGGCCGTCCAGCCCTTTGAAGCGCGCATTTGCGCGTTGTAGCTTGAGGTCAATGGTTTCATGACAATCCGACATTATCTTTTATCATCTAAAATCGGCGGTTCCAACCAAAACTTTAGGCAAAACATCGACCATTACTTGGGCGGCGTGAGCGTTTCGATGGCCGCGCTGGCCGCGTATTTCGCGAAGTGCCGGGGCGAGTTGATCCACTCAAGCCCGCTCACTCGCGTCGGAAATGCCGCTCCGTGTTTGGTCCCGGCGAGCCGGGTGAATTCAGCCTGCGTCCGTTCGTTCTCGACGGCATAGCGCCGGGCGCTATTCCAAACGCGGGGCTCTCCCGCATCGAACACTTCGTCGATTTTCCAGATGGTCCGCCCATCTTCCGCGTTGACGAGCAGCATATGCCAGCCGATCGCTAAGGGCGGGTAGGGTCGATAATTGGATAATCGGCTGAAAAGGATCGCGTCGCACGCCGTCGCCTCGCGAATCCTCACCAGGAAATCCGCCGGCAGTTGGTCGTCCGAATTCCAGGCTGGTTTTCCCGTCAATTGTTCCAGCTTTTCCGGCGGAACCAGCGCGACTTCAAAGAGGCGCGCCTTGATCAGTTCACCATACAGAATGGTTTGCAAAGACTCGCGTCCCGCCCGGGCCGCCTGGTCTTCTTCCGATGAGGTCAATGGCAGCATCGCGACCCGCCTCACCCCTTCTGGGAGTTTGCGGTCTGTGAGGTGGTAATTGAAGGGACCGGTCAAGCCAGGGTGCAGGGGCGTCTGCGTGGCGCAGCCAGCGAGAAAGAAAAGGCCCGCGGCGAACGACCAATGCGTCCAGGCGCTTGATCGGGTTTGGGATTTCATCGTAGGTTTCATTCTTGAAGCAGGACAATTGGACTTAGCCTATTTGAACCGTTGCGCGAGGAACTGCATCTGCTGGTTAATCTGGGATTGGGCTTTTTCCATCGCCAGGAAGCCAGCGATCATGCGCTGACGATAGGACTGGACCTGCTTTTCCATTTCAGCAATTTGCGTGTCGATCTGGGTCGATCGTTTGGCGTAGGTATCCCGGTGCGCGACCAGCGAACCATCCACTCCGCTGACGGTTTCCAGATAGCTTTTGACGCGAGTGCCGATGCCATCGGTGGTGTCCGAAAACATCGTCTTGATGTCGCTTCTGCTTTCGCCCAGCGCCTTGTCCAGCGCGGCTGAATCCGAAAGCGAGATCTTGTTGGAATTGCCGTCGCTCTTGAAGCCGATTGACTCCAGGCGCTTGATCGTGCCGGAGAGCGCGCTGACATCCCCGACCATTTTGGCGCGCAGCTTACTGGCGACTTCCACCACCGTTGGATCCGCCGCCAGGATTCCGGCTGTGACCTTGCCTTCCGAGTCCGTGGAACTGGCGGTCTGAGTGTCGATGACGGATTGGACCTTGTTGTACTGATCCACAAAGTCCGTCAACCCCTTCTTGATCGCGCTGTTGTCTTTCCCCACGGAGATCGTGACAGAAGAATCCGCGCCGCTTGATTCGGATTTTTTCAAGGCCGTTACGGACAGCCCTGTGATCCCGTGGCCAACCTCGGTCACCGTATTGCTCAGGCTTTCGAGTTCTGCGCCGCCATTGACGGTGAACTTCGCGTTGAGTCCCGCCGTGGTCGAGCCGGTCGATAACCGGGTTGCTGCCAGGAAATTGCCGGTCTCGTCCTCGAGCGCGATGCCGATATCTCCGGTGGTCTTATTCGTCAGCGTGAACTGGTCGTTCGCAGAATCATATCCCGCCGTGACGCGGGCGGCGGAATCGGAGATTTTCTGAAGGATTTGCCCGATGGTATCCGTTGCCGAATAGCTGATTGAAACTCCGTTGATCTTGAAGCTGCCTGAAGTCTGAGTGAGCGCGGTGGAAAAATTGACCGTCTCAATGGCGCTGCCGAGATTTACGCCTCCAATTCCCGTGCTGCTGACGATGGTGCTGGAACCGCCTTGCGCGTTGCTCAGGCGCGCCGCCTGGAGGAAGTTACTCGTGTCGCTCGACGCGCCCAGAGTGATATTGCTCCCGCTCGTTAACGTGATCTTGTCCGTGGCGGAGTCGTAGGTTGCGGTGACTCCGGCTCCTGAGTTGTTGATTTTGTAAATGATGGTGTCTGCGTCGGTCGAACCATCTGTTCCGAGCTTGGTGTTGGCATCGACTGTGATTTGCTTCCCGTTGATCGTGAAGGCGCCGGTGGTGACGGACACGGCGAATCCAGCGCTCCCGGAACTGCTGAACGCTGCGCTCGTATCGACGGCCCCTCCGGCGTTGGTGGTTCCCTTCCGGATTGCAGCGGTCGCCAGTTGATTGAAGACGAATGTGTAGCTGCCGATTGGAGTCGAAGTCGTGGCGCTGGCTGTCGCATACTTATCGTTTGTCGATGCGGCAGTTCCGGCACCGGTAAAAAAGTCCGCCTTGGTCAGCGCTTCCGCCTTTGATTTGAGGTTCTCGATCTCACCGACGAGCGTTGAAATGGCGTCTTTCCTCTGGTTAAGAGTAGCTTGCTCGTTCCGCAAGCGCCGTTGTGGCGCCCGCTCAAGGTTGGTCAATTGATCGACAACGGGTTTCCAGTCGAATCCCGATGCCAGACCGGATAGTGAAAGATCTGCCATGCTTTACAGTG
Organism: Verrucomicrobiota bacterium; assembly: GCA_016871535.1. Taxonomy (NCBI): domain Bacteria; kingdom Pseudomonadati; phylum Verrucomicrobiota; species Verrucomicrobiota bacterium. The sequence goes on along the minus strand of VHCZ01000005.1, from coordinate 8,466 downwards.
ACGTCACAACTTTGACAGCAAATGTGTGAGGCGGAGCAAATTGTAAGCCAGAAAGGCGGGAGAGGGGGAGGACACCTGGATACACACGATCCTTTGGAGAGTCCGGGGGCAGGGGAGTAGAGGAGTATTGGAGTAACGGAGAAAAGGAGGGAAGTGGAGGTTGCCAAGCCTGAACCCAATACTCCATTACTCTCCAGCGCCCAATTTATCCCCGTTTTCGGTCCGTTTGACTAACGTTCCGCTTGGAATGACGGACCGTCCGTTGGTGCAGCTTCTCGGCCTGGAGGTCTGGTGCGGGCGGATGGCTCGGGTGACGCCAGCTTGTATTCGTTGAGCTTGTTTCGGAGGGTCCGGATATTGATGTCGAGGAGCTTTGCTGCTTGAGTGCGGTTCTGCTGGCAAAGATCCAGCGCATTCAGAATGTGCTTCTTTTCGATCTCGTAAAGCGACAGAAAGGGCTGATCCTCCTGGGCAATCTCGGCTGGCCGCCCGTTGGATGCCTCGCGAACCTCTTGATGCTTGGCGGCGCCCGAGTCCAGGTTCAAATGCTCGGAGCCGATGCAGCTTTCGGGTTCGCAGAGAATCACGGCGCGCTCAATTACGTTCTGCAGTTCCCGGACGTTGCCCGGCCATTTGTGGCCCAGCAGGATTTGATGAGCCCCAGGGGTTAATCCCCGCACGTTGACCCCGTGTTTGCGCACAAAGCGGTGCGCAAAATTCTCCGCGAGGAAAAGGACGTCTTCGGGTCGCTCACGCAAAGAGGCGACATGAATCGGCACGACGTTCAGGCGGAAATAAAGGTCCTGCCTGAACTCGCCTTTCTCAACGCTTTCCTCCAGCTTTCGATTAGTGGTAGCAAGCACGCGGACGTCCACCTTGATCGTGCGGGTTCCGCCGACGCGCTCGAATTCTCTTTCCTGAAGGACGCGAAGCAGTTTCGCCTGCATCGCGAGCGAAATCTCGCTGATCTCATCCAGCAGGATCGTGCCACCGTGCGCGAGTTCAAATCGGCCTTCCCTCTTGTTGAGCGCGCCTGTGAACGCGCCCTTCTCATGCCCAAAGAGTTCGCTTTCAACCAGGTTTTCCGGCAACGCGGCGCAATTCACCTTGATGAACGGCGCCCCTGACCGAGGGCTGAGCCGGTGCAAGGCTCTGGCGACCAGCTCCTTTCCCGTTCCACTCTCCCCTTGGATGAGGACCGTCGCCTGAGTCTGGGCGATCTTTCTGATGAGTTGCCGGAGTTGATCCATGGCTTTGCTCTTGCCCAGCAACTCATTCTGACTTTCCTGGTCCTCGTTGAGGCTGAAGTACTGGTTAACCTTGAGGATGTGGGTGAATTTCTCGGCCTTCTTGAGCGCAACATCAATCTGGTCGTTCGAGAACGGCTTGATCAAGTAGTCGAACGCGCCGCATCGCATACATTCGACCGCAGATTCCACGGAACCAAATCCGGTCATTATGACGATCAGCGGTTTGCTCGGACGGAGATTGAGTTCCTTCAAAAACTCCGTCCCGTCCCCATCCGGCAAACGGAGATCCAGGAACATCAAATCGAAATTGTCCCTGGCAAGATAGCTTTGCGCGTCCTCAATCGTCTCGACGGCAGCGACATCAATCCGCCGACCCCGCAGGTAATGCGCGAGATTCTTCCGAAGAAACTCCTCGTCTTCCACCAGGATGACTTTCTCGATAGGCATCGGATACAGTCTCTGTCAAGAAGCTCTCTTGCCCGTGTAAAGCCGGGCCACGAAATGCGGGTTTTGTCGGTTCGCCGAAGGGAGGCGATTGGGCGGGACCATCTGGTGCCGCAGGAGTAGTTGTTCATTCTCCCGATCCAGCACGATGGTCTTCATTATCAGGTCGAGGGTTTGCCGGATCAGGTGGCCGACCTCAGGCCGTTTGGCGCGAGCCCCTGGCGGGACGCGCAACCAGGAGGTCTTGTGAATCGACAGCCGCATCTGGGCGTCACTCAACCGCTCCAGAATGTCTTTTCGGGTCTGCTGAAACTGGTGGATTCCTTGAGGTTCCTTGGAATTGAGATACTGATTCTCGCGCCGAACGACCGAATGAATCTCCTCGCAGATCCTGAAGTAATGCCGCAATTCATCTACGAAAGTCTCTAAAGGCTCGGTCGTCGCTGCCTGACTCATGGTCGTTCCGGTTGAACTCAACCGTCAGTTTTGTTTCTGAGCGACTTTCGTCTCTGCCGTCGCGCGCGGCACTGCTCCAAGCGACAGCCCCCAAGAGAGGATTTCGATGCGAACGCGCGCCATGCTCACCAGAAACTGAAGGTTCTCGGAGAGTTGGGCGGGGTCTTTCTGGGCGAGCGCCACGATTTCGCTATAGGCTTTCAGGGCTTCCGCAGGCTGCTCAAGTTTCTCACAGCAAAGTCCCACCTGGTAGTAGAGCGGAAGCTGCCAGCTTGGCGAAGTATCCAGACCGACCAACCCCCGATACACCTGGACGGCATTGGGGAAATCTCCTTCGAGGTAGAGCTGGTTCCCAATTTCGTTTCCAGCCTTCATTTTCCAGCCCTTCCACTTGCTGGCCAAGTTCTCCGGAGCAACTTCGACGGCTTCCAAGAGTCGCATCAGTTCGCGCAAGGCCTCCTGCTTTTGACCGGAAATCTGGTAGGCCGAGGCAAGGAGATAGCGAACTTCTGCTTGATACTCAGAGGCACCGTACTGTTCCAAGAAATCCAATCCCTGCTTGATAGTGGCGTTGTGGTCTTTGGCATCTGCCAGGGCTCGAATGAGCTTGGTCTTGATGACAACGCGATTCAGTTCATCGCTTTGATCCTGGAGCAAGACTTCGTAAAACTTCGCTGCCTCCTTGTATTTGCCTTGTGAGTAAGTGGTATCGGCAATCTCCGACTTCGCAGTGAGCGTCACACGTTGACTATAGAGAAGGTCTTCGACGGGCAGCCGCGTCGCTGCGGTTCCAACCAGATAGAATTTCGAGATGGCCAGGTCACTGGCGCCCATCTTGCGCAGAATGTATCCTTGGCGAAGCAGAACCTCCGGGACAATCGTGTCGGTCGGGAAGATTTCGATATATTCGGCAAGCAGTTGCAGCGCGTTCTCGTAATCGACTTTCGCCTCGGCGATTTCTGCCAGTTGCAGCCGGGCCAAACGCTTGATATCGATCTTGATATCCTTGCTGGCGCCGCTGTTCAGGATTTCCCGAAGCATCTTTGTGACTTCGAACAACTCATTCGATTCGCCCCGCAATTCCCGAACGCGCTGGAGTTTCTCCACAGCCTCCGCGCTTTGCCTCAATTGATACTCTGGCATCGCTTTGAAAGAGAGATTGTCGTTCGTGCTCTTTCCGATGGTGAGATCGCTCGGCAATTCCAGTGGCTTTGCAGGTTTGGTGGCTGGAGGAGCATGCGCAGAGGGAGGCGTGGCCGCGGGTTCGCTGTGGCCTGAGGCGGAGTGTTCGGCAGAATTCAGTTGCCAGGCAAACGACAGGATTCCACAGGCCACGCACCAAAGATACCTGAGGTCAGTTTTCGCTGTGTTCATGGGTGGTTCCCAGGTCTTACTTAACCTCGTAACTCGCAGAGCTTGAAGGTTTATCCTCTCGGACGGGCACCCGGAAGCTCACTGCGTTGGTCAGAACCAATTCCACCTCATTCGGCTTCCCGGTTGAAAAGAATCGGACGAGCATTTGGGGACTCACTGACCCCAAATCTACCGGCGCCGCAGGAATCTGGCCCTGGATACGATTCGTGGAGAAATTACTGATGAGCGAAGTCACTGATGGACCTACCACGGTCGGGGGTGGCGCTGATGGTGCCCCTTTCCCAAGGGGCAAATCCGTCGTCGGAGGGGCAAAGTCGGAGCTAAACACAGGCTGCGGGTCGTACGTGATCGGCAATGGTGGCAAGTACGCAACGGGCGGCTTGGGCGGCGGGGCAAACCTCAATCCGGACGGTGCGGCCTTGCTCAGGTAGCCTTGGTTTGAGGTTGGCTTAGGACTGGCGGGAGCAGGCGAGGCCGGTGATTTCTTAGATGCCTGAGTCTTGCTTGCCTGAGAATAGACTTGGCAACGGCTGGAGACGAGAATGAATGCCGCCACGACGACGGTGATCGAAAGCTTTGGAATCCAGGTCGCGGGTGATGTGAAAGTCTTTTGGCTCATAGCACAGTGTCGCAGCCCAAAGAGGGCCTTAGACTCGTTAGCACTTGCAACGCGCATGCGCGCGGCACAAGGAATTACGTGCGCCGGACAAAAAATACCCAGGCACCTGGGTGTTTTGCCACGGTGCCTGTCATTTTTTTCCGGCTAAAAGTGTCGCGTGCGCTAAAAGCACTGTCAATGCCAAATCAGCCCTTGTATCCGAGAAGCTTGCGCTCCTTGATCGTCTTCGCAACCTGCGGGGGAACCATTTCTTCCCAGGCGGCATCGCCAGACCGAATCTTGGCCAGCGCGTCCCGGGAGAAATAGGAGAGGTAACTTTCTTCGTAGTCGCGCAACCCCAGGATGTACTGGTTTTCGATAAGATAGGCGTAAAGATGCCTTAAGTGCGAAGCCACGCGCAGATTCCCTGCGGTCAGCACGCTCCCGGAAGTCGGATCCTTGTAAGGATAGACATAGAGCCGCAGTCCGTTTCGAAAGAGCCGGCCAAAGGATTCGAGGATGCCCCCATCCAGATCCGTGTAATATTTCTCTTCAAAAAGCTCCCGCAGCGTGGGAACTCCCAACGCCACTCCAATCAACTGCTTCGTGTTACGGAAGAAGTAAGTCGCCAGCCGATGATACTCCAGATAGTTCGATATCAAGACGGTTTTGCCGACCGAGCTCAGGATATCCACTCGATCGAGGAAATCTTTGTAGTCGATGACCCCGCCATCAGTGAGGTTTTTCAGCGTCATTTCCAGGAGCACGACCACTTGGTCTCCCTGGATTTGCGGCTCTTGAACAAGCTGGGCGAGCGAGCATTGAAGCATGTGCAGCGTGGTTTTAGTGACCGGGCGAAAACTGCCGCGCTCGACCAAGATCGGTTTTTTGTAAAGGACCTCAGCCGCCTGCACAACTTCGCCGTCGGCGTTGAACATCGCCGCCAGCGCCAACCCCTTTTGGACCAATTGCAGGCTCATCAAACGGTTATCGACTTTCTCGAAAGCCGGCCCGGAGAACTTGATCATGTCCACCTCGACGCGCTCAGGTGTCAATCCGTCCATTAGCGACGAGATCAATTCTTCCGGATCTTGATGCAGGAATATCGCCCCATAAATCAGATTGACCCCCATAGTGCCGAGCGTTTCCTGCTGCTGGACGTTTTCCTTGTCCAGCATCCGCACGTGGATGATGATGTCCGACGGAGGTCCACCGGGCTGAACTTGCATGCGGATTCCCATCCAGCCTTGGCCTTCGTCCGGCCGTGTAAAGCTGCGTGCAGTCACGGTGTCGGCAAACACAAAAAACTTGGTATTGCTGCCTCGCTTCTCCTTCAAACGCTCGTAAAGCAACTCGTACTCGTGCTCCAGCATCTTTTGCAGCCGCTCACGGCTCACGTACCGTTTGCTCGGCCCATAGATGGCGTCGCTGATAGTCATGTCGTATGCGGACATGGTTTTCGCGATGGTGCCGGCAGCTCCGCCGACGCGGAAGAACCACCGCGCCACTTCCTGTCCAGCCCCGATTTCAGCAAAAACTCCGTACTTGGTTGGGTCCAAATTGACGCGCAACGCTTTCTGGTGGGTATCTAGTCGATCACTTTTCATATGAGTTGGTGTGCTGGAGGAGCCGCGCGCGAGCTTCGAACGGATTCGTGTGAATTGCAGGCGGGAGTGACGGCTTCACGTGTCTCGGATTACAACTGGACAACGCTGATATTGGGCGGAACTTCGCGACTCTGGGTTTATTGACTGTGTCTCTACGCGGAGATTACTTGCCGCAACCAGGGATTAAATCAAGTGCAAAGAACCTGGGGCGAAATACGGGGCCAACAGGGCTGGCCAAGGCGTCTATTCTCCCGGCTTCTTTTTCTGCAGCCGACCCAGAGTGCGCTTCAGAAAATTGTCGATCTCAACTTGTTGCTTTGGGGAAAAGCCCTGGAACGTTTCATCGTCGCGAAGATGCTCTGGCGGCCTTTCCTGCGGCGTGACATTGCGGGTTTCTTCCGGTTCCGGCGCGTCTGCGGGCGCGTCAGCAACTTCCTTCTCAAATGGCGGCGGGGAAGCCTCAGGTTGATCGGCAACCGCGGGCACATTCGCCGGAGGAAAGACAATGTTCGCGGGCGGGGCGGTGACGGGCGCGCCATTGCTCTGCCGCCAGCGGCCTGATTCCAGGTTGGCCAGCTTGTTGTGCAGCACGATCAACTCGCGCGTTTCCCGATAATGCTGTTCCTCGATCTTTTGTTTGAAATCCTGGAGTTTCTCCGAAATCGGCTGGAGCAGCAGGTTGAGGTTGGTCTTGTTGAGATCGCTCAAAGTCTGCGACTTTTCCTCGAGAACTTGCTGAACGACGTTTTTGAACTCCTGGCTGAGCCGGTTTTGAAACTGGGAAAGGTCCGTCTTCTGGTGTTCGAGCTTTTGCTCGAGGTGACTTCGGCTGGCGCGCTCCCTGGAAAGCTCCGCGTGCAAGGAGATATTGAATTGCCGCTCTTGCGCCAACTCACCCTGAAGCGTCTGGCGCTGGTCGTCAAGAATTCGGTTTCGCTCGGCAAACTTGGCGAGTTCGATCTGGATCGCATTCTGGTTTGCCTCCAGGGCGCGTTTTTCCTCTTCCGCAAGCCGCAGGAGCGAAGCTTGCCGGCCCCGATGAGCCAGCCAGCCGGTCCCGAAACCCACGCCGAGTCCCAAAAGCAAACAGAGTATATCAACACCCATAGGGCAACCGGGAGATGGCCGTCGAGGGCACGGCTGTTTCGCGCAAAGCCGGTTCGAGCGTGGCCGTGGAGGATAGCGGAGTCATAAATGAAGCCGGCTCAGTGAGTCGGCAAGTTTGTGTTGGATTATTTACCAGAGTTTGGTAGTTCATCAAGGGTTGTTATGCCGTTGAAGATAACATTTTTGAACCAGAAGGGAGGGGTTGGGAAATCCACCTCGACCGTTCTGATCGGCGCCGCTCTGAGCGCTGCGGGATACCAGGTGGCCTTTGAAGATACCGACAGCCAGGGCTCCCTCACGATGTGGACAAATAAGATCGGCAAGCTGCCGATGATTCATGAATGCCCCACGGCGGAGGTGATTATCTGCGACACTCCGGGGCGGATCGATCTGAACCAGGAGGAGCACGAGGGCTTCTTTCGGACCATCATTCAATCCAGCGATCGCTTGGTCATTGTTTCGGAAAAGAGCCTGTTTAGCACTCAGGCGTCGATCCCCATGATTGAACTGGTCAAAAAGTACATGCGGCCCGAAGCCAAAGCCATGATCCTCTTCAACAAAGTCCGGAACCGCACCTTGGTAGGGCGCCAGGATGAGCTGGAGATGGCGCAAGATCTCGGTTTGCCAGTCCTGAAGAACTCTCTACCCCTGGCGGCGTCGTATGAGAACGTGCAGATCGAGGGGTTTACCGCCGTCTTAGGAAAGAATCGGGAGAAAATATTTTCGCTGGCGCTCGAAATCCTTAAATGAGCAGCAAAGCCTCCAGCTCTCTCAAAGAACTCAAAGGATTACGAGAGGCTGTCCTCGCCGAGGAGAAGGCCCGGACCCAGGCGTTGCTGCAAAACCTCCCCGAGCCGCCGTCCATGTTCCGAACTCCGGAGCCTGTGCCTGAGCCCGTTGCTGATCCAGCCGTCGAGCAGATCGAAGAGAACGAACCGGCGCTCGCCGAACCTTTGCCACCGCCTCCCCAGGCCCCGCCGCCCAGCCCGAAACCTCCGGCTCCGCGACCGTCGCCGCCCCCTGTCAATCGCGCCACAGCCAACAAGGAGCCGGCTCTTATCATCCCGTTGACTCCTCGAATTCAGGAGCGCTTGACGCGGCACGTTGACGGCGCCCGCTGGGGGCCGGCCGAACTTGTTATGGAGGTTCTCCGCGTCGCTCTCCATCACGGGTATCCCGAGGTGCAATGCGGCGATGAACTCATCGCCAAGCTGGGAACATATCGCACGTACGAGCGCAATCCGCTGGAAGCCGTGCTTAGAATCGTCAGCGGCCAGGGTGTGTTCAACATCACGGTTAGACCGCAGAATCCCGATTACCAGCATTGGCTGTCCTATTTTGTGGAACAGAAAGCACCCAACGCCGAGCAATCCGCGCAACAGGTTTGCCTTTTTTCTCTTCAGTCGTACCTGGAGAGCGTGGAGGATTTCAAACCACAAGACTGGGTCAAAAGCATCTCGCCGGATTCCTTCTCCGTGGCCCTCTCGCCTTGATTCGCATCAAAACAAAAAAGGCGGCGCCCGAAGGCGCCGCCCTTGTTTTTTGGGCCGGTTGATCCGGTCCGAGAGGAGGATTAACCCAACAATCTCAGCGCCGATTGCGGGAGCAGGTTCGCCTGCGCCAACATCGC
>VHCZ01000004.1 GCA_016871535.1 Verrucomicrobiota bacterium | reverse complement strand
GAGCCGGACCTGGCCAGCCGGCACGATATCGGCGCCGTGCCGACGTTGCTCCTGTTCAAAAGCGCGCAAGTCATTCACGAAGTCGTGGGACTCGCTTCGCTGGGATGGATCGAGGCTGTTCTTCAAAAGGCGATCGCGGCTCCCGAAAAGCGAGCCGCGGAACTCGCCCTCGGTTAGAAAGTTCGTGAACCGGCTTCATGGGCATGAACTTCGAGGGAGACGGGGTGCGCTCAATCAGGAGGCCTTAGGGTCTGTGCAAAAATAAATTCCGGTTTTGGCGGGAGCGCCGCCCCGCCCCGGAGGGCTGGGGCGATTTCGCTTTCTGGCTTCGTTTCTCCTCAGTCGCAGAGCGAACGAGCAGCCGCCCGGAGGGTTTTCGCGCCAAAGGCCGCCTGGCTTCGTTGCTCCTCAGTCGAAGATCCAGGGAGGATATTCTCCTTCGTCGCGCCTCGCCATCCGGCCTTTGGCGCGAAAACAGGACCCCGCGGAATTTTCGGACACGCTCTTAGGCCGGGCGGGGCGCGGGCGATTGGCCAGAATTCTTGGGAGAATTCCGATCAATCGCCGCGCGCGAGAATAACACCTCCCAGGTACCAGTTCCCGTTCGTCGAGACTCATGCGAAAAGCCTTGTCGCGCCAGAATGGAAAACAGAGGAAACGGTTCAAACGGCGCGATGAGTCGCAGCGCTTCATCCGGGGACAGCGCCCGGACCGTGCCCAGGATCTTCGGCAGAGGTTCGACCCCGCTTCGGATGTCCTCGCGCACGTCCAGCGTGACAACTCGTTTTCTCATCTGCGGGCAGACTAGAACGATTCTTCAGATCGTGGATTGATGCAGATCAACGAAAACACGAATCGAAGAGACTGACGGTAGGGCGAGCATGTCCCCAGCGAGCCGAGTCGGACGTGTTCCAAGCCCGTCGAGTGGCTCGCCGGGACGCACTCGTCCTACCTGGCTCAGAGAGTGATCATTCACGTGGACATCGAGAAAGCGCTTGATCCTATTCGTGTCGATTTGTGTTCATTCGTGGTTCCCGACTGAATTGTTACGGCTAAGGAATTTCCTTAGCCCTGCTAGGCGCGCGCGCCAGACCACGATTGGGGCCGCGCCCAATTGTCGTTTCCCGCGTCTGTTCGTATTTTGTTCGCATCAAACAAAATCGGGTGAACGAAGTTTGGCAATGACGCGCCAGGAAGCGAAAGAGAACGAACATGAATAATAACAAAGACAGCTTGATTGAAGCTCTGAAGAATTCGCCGATCTATCAAGACTACGAACGCGCCTTCAGTGAAACCACCGGACTGCCCGTCGCTTTGCGGCCCGTGGAATCGTGGCAATTGCCTCATCACGGCCGGCGCAAGGAGAGCCCCTTCTGCTGGCTCGTGGCCCAGAAGAGCCGCGCTTGCGCCGCGTGCCTGCAGGTGCAGCAGAAGCTTTCCGAAACCGCCACCCAGCAGGCCCAAACCGTCATCTGCCCTCTGGGTTTGTGCGACACCGCCGTGCCGGTCCGCCTGGGCGATCGTTTGATCGGTTTTCTCCAGACCGGACAGGTGTTTCGCAGAAAACCCACCGCGGCCCAATTCGACCGCACGGTCAAGCTGGCTCGCGACTGGGGCGTGGACGTCGATGCCGAGGAACTCAAGAAGGCCTACTTTGGCACGCGCGTGCTGGCCGCCAAAGAATACGACTCGATGGTCAAACTGCTCGTGATCTTCGCTCAACATTTGTCGATGGTCTCCAATCAGATTGTCGTCCGGCAAGGCAATGCCGAGCCTCCCGTCGTCACGCGCGCAAAGGAATTCATTCAAGAGCATCAAGGTGAAGAACTCTCGCTCGGCCAGGTTGCGAAGGCCGTCAACACCAGCACATTTTACTTTTGCAAGATGTTCAAGAAGATCACCGGCCTGAACTTCACCGATTACGTCTCGCGCGTCCGGATCGAGAAGGCCAAGAATCTTCTGCTCAATCCCAACCTGAGAGTGAGCGAGATTGCCTACGAGGTGGGCTTTCAGTCCCTCACCCATTTCAACCGGATGTTCAAGCGGATCCTGGGGTTATCGCCGACGGAATATCGCCTGCAACTGCCGGCCGGGGCACGGTGAAACTCCCCACGAACGTCCAGGTAGGGCGAGCCCGTCCCCAGCGAGCCGGACGAGACGCGTTCCACTCACGTCGAGCGGCTCGCCGGGACGGACTCGCCCTACATTGATTGGCGCCTCGACATTGACCAGGCCCTTGAGTATCTGGTCGCAATCGACAACGACGCGCAAACACACTGGATGCCCGGTCTGCTGAAGGCACGCCCCGTGGAACGAAGACTGGCAGTCGGACTCGGACTGGGACTGTTGCTCCTGGCTGTGGCTGGAGGGTTTTCACTCTGGAATGCCCGCCAGCTTGTCGAAACGTCCCGCTGGGTTTCCCACACGCACCAGGTGATCGGGGTGCAAGAGGAGGTGCTGGTCCGGTTGACCGAAGCGGAGAACGGGCTCTTCGGATACGTCGTGTCGGGAGACGAACGTTTTCTGGCTCCCTTCCTCACGGCCACGAACCGGCTCCCGCAATTGCTGGCGGAACTGCGGCGCTTAACCCAGGACAATCCGGGCACTCAGACTCGATTGGACAAACTGCAGCCGCTCATCCAGGAGCGCCTCAATTTCATCCGCGACCGCATCGAGCTTCGGCGGCGCGAAGGGCTGGAAGCCGCGGCGAGCCGGATTCAGAAAGGAGACGCCCGGCAAGTCATGGAGGCGGTTCGCCGGTTGGTCGAAGAGATGACCGAGGAAGAGCGGCGCCTTCTGAAAGTTCGCAGCGACTTGTCCCGGACGCGCGCCAATCGCACCATCTTGATGGATTTGAGCTTCGGCGTCTTCAGCGTGGGGCTGTTGTCCAGCGTGTTTTTTCTGTTGCTCCGGGAGAACGCCCGGCGCCAACAGAGCGAAAGGCTTCTCGCGAACGAAAGAGATCTGCTGGAAGAGCGGATTCGAAGCCGCACCGCCGACCTGACGCGCGCGAATGACGCCATGCAACGGGAGTCCGAAGAACACAAGCGGTCGGCCGTTGCTTTGCGTGACAGCGAAGAACGGCTCCGGGCCATTGTCAACACCGCGGTCGAGGGCATCATCACCATTGACGAACGCGGGATCATCGAGTCCATGAATTCGGCGGCCGAACGAATCTTTGGCTTCATCGCCGCGGAGGTGATCGGAAAAAGCGTGAGCCTCCTCATGCCCTCGTCTTACCGCGAGGAGCACGATCGTTATCTCGCGAATTACCACCGCACCGGCCAGGCCAAAATCATCGGCATTGGCCGGGAGGTGGTTGGCCGGAAAAAGGACGGAACGGTTTTTCCGATGGATCTGGCCGTGAGCGAAGTTCGCCTGGCGGATCAGCGGCTGTTCACCGGCTTTGTGCGCGACATCACGGAACGCAAGCGTGCCGAAGAACGCCTTGCCGAACTCGCCCGGACGCTGGCGGAGAAAAACAAAGAACTGGAAACGATCGTGTACGTCGCCTCCCATGACCTGCGCTCGCCGCTGGTCAACATCCAGGGATTTAGCAAAGAACTGGCGCGGGCCTGCGAGAAAGTCGGTTCGCTCCTGGCCGGCTCCGGAAGCTCCGCCGTCAGCAAATCAGAGTTGGCCGCCATCCTGGCCGACGAAGTGCCGGAAGCCATGCAATACATCCAGGCCGGCGTGAGCAAGATGGACGCGCTGTTGTCGGGGTTTCTCCGTTTCTCCCGGATGGGCCGGGCCGCGTTGCGGATCGAGCCCCTGGACATGAACGCGATGTTCACGAATATGGCGCGGACGATGGAATTCCAGCTCCAACAGGCGGGCATGGCCTGTCATATCGATCCGCTGCCAAACTGCCTCGGCGATGCGACCCAGATCAATCAGGTCTTCTCCAATCTGCTCGACAATGCCGTCAAATATCGCGCGCCGGACCGGCCCGGGAGCATCCACGTTTCGGGCCGTGCCGAAAATGGCCGATCCGTTTATGCGGTTCGCGACACCGGCATCGGCATTCCTCCCGAACATCAAGACAAGATTTTCGAGATTTTCCACCGGCTGAACCCGAGCCACGGCGAAGGCGAAGGGCTGGGACTTACTATCGCTCAGCGCATCCTGGAGCGGCAGGATGGAAAAATCCGGGTCGAATCCGAGCCAGGGCGCGGCAGCGTTTTTTTTGTTTCCTTGCCTTCCGCCCCAAACTCAAAGGATAAAATATGACTATGACGAAGGAAGTGGTGATCCTGATCGCCGATGACGACGCGGGACACGCCCGGCTCATCGAAAAGAACCTGACCCGCGCCGGACTGCACAACCGGATTGAACGGTTCGAAGACGGACAACAGATTCTCGACTTTCTCCTCGAGCGGGGTTCGGGACGGAAACGCGAGCCGGATACGCCGTACCTGTTGTTGCTGGACATCCGGATGCCCAAGGTGGATGGCATTGAAGTGCTCCGGCAGATCAAAGCCGACTCGGAGCTTCGCAAAATTCCGATCAGTATGCTCACCACGACCGATGATCCGCGCGAAGTCGAACGGTGCCATGGCCTGGGCTGCAACAATTACGTTGTCAAGCCGGTCGATTACGAAAAGTTCGCCGAAGCCGTCAAACAACTGGGCCTCTTCGTCAGTCTGGTTGAAGTGCCGGAAATTCGCGCCAAAGAAACTTCAAGCGACGCCGTCATTTAGCCACGGCCGTTGAATCGACGAATGAATCTGGAATGGATTTCTGATCTTCTCCGTCTCTTCCCTGCGAAGGGAGGTAACTGTCAGTCGAAATTGGGGAGCACACGCGCCCTCGCGTGTTTCGACCGGCGCCTCGCCGGTCGAAACGGAGGCTCAGACGGTCACGAAATAGTGAATGTTTGATGGCACTCCTGTGGTCGGCGAGGGCGCCGACCACCGCACGCGAGGGCGCGTGCGCTCCCCATCGAAAACTGAATACAGACAGCTAAGCGGCAGCATTCCAAGTATTGGCGGTTATGGAACGAATCGAATCGCCAGCGACGATTCTCATTGTGGACGATGACCGGGGGCTTCTGCGCCTGATCGAAAAGGCCTTGCGGCGCGAGAGATTTGCCACGGTGACGGCCACGTCCGGCCAGGAAGCGATTGCCTGGCTCACCCAGCATCGGCCCGACCTGATGCTGCTCGACTTGAAACTGCAGGACATTGACGGGAAGGATCTGATCAATCATCTGGAGCAGTTGAATCGGTCGGTTCCCTTCATCATCATCACGGGCCAGGGCGACGAACGCGTGGCCGTTGAGATGATGAAACGCGGCGCCCTCGATTACCTGGTCAAGGACGTGCGGTTCCAGGAATTCGTTCCGACCGTGGTGCAACGGGCTTTGCAGCAAACGGAGAAAGACCGCCGGCTCGCGGCGGCGGAACAGGAACGCCAGCGGCTCGAACAGCAAATCGCTGACATCAGCCATCAGGAACAACGGCGCATGGGCCAGGATCTGCACGACGGCCTTTGCCAACACCTGGCCGGCATTGAACTGATGAGCCAGGTCCTGGAACAAAACCTCACGAAGAAAGGACGGCCCGAAGCCGCCCAGGCCGCCAAGATCGCCCAGCACGTGCGCGAGGCCATCGCGCAAACCCGCATGCTCGCCCGCGGGCTGGCCCCCATCGAACTGGAGTCGAACGGGCTGATGTCGGCCCTTCACGAATTGGCGAGCAACACAGAGAGACTTTTCCACGTGACCTGTCAGTTCGAGTGCGATCCGCCGGTGCTGCTGCGCGACTACGCCGCGGCCACGCACCTGTACCGGATCGCGCAGGAAGCCATCAGCAACGCGATCAAACATGGCAAACCGGGCCGAATCGTCATTGATCTGGTTTCGGAAGGCCCCATGGGCCGTCTGGCGATTACGGATGACGGCGCAGGTTTTCCCAAGACTCCGGACGCAAAGAACGGAATGGGCTTGCAGATCATGAGTTATCGCGCCAGCACGATCGGCGCGAAACTGGAAGTTTCGCCGGCGCCGGGCAAGGGCACTCAGGTCGTTTGCACGTTCAAGATCGGTCTATGACCCAAAAAAAGAATTCCGCGGCGTCTCCCGGCAAGAAGCGCATTCTCATCGTGGATGACCATCCCATGATGCGGCAAGGCCTGGCTCAGCTCGTGGGCAACGAGCCGGATCTCGCGGTTTGCTGCGAGGCCGAGAACGCCAGCCAGGCGCTGGAAATCGTCGCCAAGACCAGGCCGGATCTGGTGCTGGCCGACATTGCGCTGCCGGACAAGAGCGGTCTCGAACTCATCAAGGATATTCAAGCGATTCGGCCCGGCCTGGCCATCCTGGTGATTTCGATGCACGACGAATCGCTCTACGCTGAGCGCGTCTTGCGCGCCGGCGGACGCGGTTACATCATGAAACAAGAAGGCGGCCGCAAGTTGATGGAGGCCATCCGGCAGGTCCTGAACGGCCAGATTTACGTGAGCGAGAAAATGTCGGCCAAGATCCTGGAAATCTTTTCCGGCCGCCGATCCGACGCCGGCAGCTCGGCGGTGGGAAATCTGAGCGACCGCGAATTCGAGGTCTTCCAACTCATCGGCCAGGGCAAGAGCACGCGCGAAATCTCCGAGCGCCTTCACATCAGCGTCAAAACCGTCGAAGTCCACCGCGTGAACATCAAGACCAAACTCAAGATCGCAACCGCGTCGGAATTGATCCGCCACGCCGTGCGCTGGGTGGAATCCAACGGCGCGGGGCAAGTCTGACTTTTTCCAACCGCGGATTACACGGATCACACGGATAAAGAAGTGAGTGACCGGACCAGCGAGGTTCCTATCCGTGTTCATCCGTGTGATCCTTGGTCAAAGTCTCCGTGGCGGATTCCTTGCGGCCCGCGCCGATGGCCAAGTTCGGTCGGAGCCTTGCCAAAATCCGTGGAGCCGGTCCAATCTCGCTGTGGAACTAACTAACAAACCATGAACTGGACTACAGCAGAAGCCGCGCTGGCTCATGTGCGGAGCGGGATGCGAATCTTCGTCGGTTCGGGCTGCGCCACGCCGCAACGCCTCGTCGCCGCGCTGGCCGCCCGGGGCCCGGACGTTTTCGATGTCGAAATCGTCCACATCTTGACCTTTGGCGAGGCGCCCTACGCCAAGCGAGACTTGCTCGCCAATTACCGCCACAACGCCTTTTTCATCGGCCCCAACGTGCGCCAGGCCGTCAATGAGGGCATCGCGGATTACACACCGATTTTTCTCAGTGAGATCCCGGCGCTCTTCCGCCAGAAGAAACTCCATCTCGACGTCGCGCTCGTCCAGGTCTCGCCGCCGGACGTGCACGGCTTTTGCAGCTTCGGCGTCTCGGTCGATGTCGTGAAGGCCGCGGTCGAAAGCGCGAGCTACGTCGTGGCGGAGGTGAATCCCAACATGCCCCGGACGCTCGGCGACAGTTTCGTGCATGTGTCGCAACTCAATGCCATGGTCGAAAGCGCGCTGCCGATCCTGGAGCACGCCGTCGAACCGCCTTCTCCGGAAGCGCTGAGGATCGGCGAATTCATCGCGTCGCTCGTCGAAGACGGCGCCACGATCCAGACGGGCATCGGCGAAATTCCCAGCGCGTTTCTGTCCGCGCTCATGGACAAGAAAGACCTGGGCATGCACACGGAGATGTTCACGGAAGCGATCGTTCCCCTGATTGAGAAGGGCGTGCTGAATTGCCGCCAGAAAACGCTGCTCGCCGGCAAGATCGTCAGCTCGTTTTGTTTCGGGACGCGCAAGCTTTACGACTACATCCACGACAACCCGCGGTTTGAATTCCGTCCCACGGAGTTCACCAATGATCCCTTCCAAATCGCGCGCAACCGCCGCATGGTCGCCGTCAGCTCGGCCATTGAAGTGGATTTGACCGGGCAGGTGTGCGCGGATTCGATCGGGGACAAATTCTACAGCGGGTTCGGCGGCCAGGTGGATTTCATCCGCGGCGCGGCCCGGAGCGAGGGTGGCAAACCGATCATCGCCCTGCTTTCCACCGCGAAGAACGGCGCCTTCACGAAAATCGTTCCCCGGCTCAAAGAAGGCGCGGGCGTGGTCACGTCGCGCGCCGACGTGCAGTACGTCGTGACCGAATACGGCGTGGCCAGCTTGCACGGCAAAAGCGTGCGGGAACGCACCCTGGCGCTGATCCATGTGGCGCACCCGAAATTCCGGGACGAATTGATGCGCGAAGCGCGGGCGCGTCACCTGGTGCACCCCGGCCAGATCGCGCTGCCGGCCGGCTTGCAGCCTTATCCGAAGAAATATGAAACGAGCGCAGCCTTCAAAGGCGGGCTGAGAGTCTTTTTCCGGCCCGTGCAACCGACGGACGAGCAGTTGCTCCGGGAACTTTTCTACTCGCACTCGGAGCAGACGATTCTGCAACGCTACTTCGCCCTGATCCGCCATTTGTCTCACGAGCAGGTGCAAAAATTCGTCACGCTGGATTACCGGAGAGACATGGCCATCGTGGGGCTGATTCCGTTTGAAGGACGGGAGCGGATGATTTGCGTCGGGCGTTACATGGGGGACGGCGCGGCCAACGAAGCCGAGGTCGCGATCACCGTTCACGATGACTATCAGCATCGCGGCATCGGGACATTCCTCCTGCAGTACGTGAGCAAGGTCGCTCTGGAGAACGGGATCACCGGCTTCACGGCGGATGTGCTGGCGGACAACCACGCGATGCTGCGCGTCTTCCACAAAGTGGCGGGAAAAATCGAGACCAAGCTGGAAGCCGGCACTTACCATCTGCGGTTTGAGTTGGCGTCCGTGCACTTCGGCCCCAAGCTCGCGCCGCCGGCTTCGTCCCCCAAGGAGCCGGGAGCGCGGGAGAAGAAGCGATAACGCAGCCTGTCCTGGGAGCGCCAGCATCCCTGCCGGCGAGAAGGTACTGAACCGATTTCTTGACCACGGATTTCACGGATTTCGCGGATATGGTAGCGGTCTGATCCGTGTGATCCGTGTAATCCGTGGTCGAATCAGGTTCGTAAGAGAATTCGTCCATTCAGTCAGATGGGGAGCGCACGCGTTCCAGATTTCCCAGAGGATGCGCTGACCCTGGTATCGCTTCGCGGCGGCCGCGGCCCAGCGCGCGAATGCGGCAACACTCTCCGGGTGCTGCGGTGAGGCGACCTCCCGCTGCTCCTGGCCGGTGATCGGATTCTTGCTCACGACCGTCTCCTCGTATAACCGGTTCGAGTAATCGAGAATGTAGAGCGCCCGAAGACCTCGTTTCTCCAGGTTAGCCGTCAATTCGTCGTACGGGGCCCAATCGTACTCGCCCGGCTTGCGCTCGATGCCGCCCCAGAAGAAATCCATTCGGACGAACTTGAAACCCGGAAGACAATCGGAATGGCACTCATTGATTCACGTCAATGGATCGGCTGCACGTGAGCGCTTACTCTGGGCTGGAAGTCTTATGAATCACCTCCTGTCTCTCATTCTCGTGACCACCGTTTTCTGCGGCATGGCCCCATCGGCAGCCCAAGCCGCTGCCAGCGCCGCGGACGACCCGCCCCTCTGGGAACTCGCGAAGGCCCAAGAAGCCACGCACCGGTTCTCGACGCTCTTCACTGCGCAAGACGTGCGCAACCATTTGTCCCGTGACGAGGGCTTCCACGCGGCCATCGACTGGTGCAAGCGGACCGCCATCACGAAGGTCTATCTCGAGTCTTTCCGGGACGGTTATCACGCGGAGCGGGATGCGCTTCAGAACGCCAGGGAACGGTTCCGCGAAGCCGGATTCGAGGTCTCCGGTTGTGTGACCACGACCCAGGTGGGCAAGCCTTCCACAGGATGGAAACCCATCTCCTGCTTCACCGATCTGGCCACGCAAGACAAACTTCAGTCGATCTTTGAATTCACCGCCGGCCTGTTCGACGAAATCATGATCGACGATTTCTGGTTCACCGACTGCGCCTGTCCCGAATGCGACGCGGCTCGCCGCGCAAAGTGGGTGAAGGTCGGTGACAAAACTTATCCGGTGAACGCTGAAACCTGGGAAGCCTACCGCTGCGAACTCATGGTGCGTCTCTCCCGCGACCGCGTGCTGGCCGCCGCGAAGCAGATCAACCCGAAAGCCCGGCTCATCATCAAATACCCGCAGTGGTACGATCGCTTCCACGAACGCGGCTACGAAGTCGTGCGCGAGACTGCGGACTTCGACCGCATCTGGGTGGGAACCGAGACGCGTGATTACGCCGACAAACGTTGGGGCGGCACGGTCCAGTATGAGGCTTACTTCATCATGCGGTGGCTGGGCGGCCTCGGCGGCGACAAGTGCGGCGGCGGCTGGTACGACTGGCTGGGCACCACTGAGCGGACCTATCTCGAGCAAGCGCGCCAGACGGTGCTGGCCGGAGCGCGGGAATCGATGCTGTTTTGCTATGGCGGTCTCCAGAGGGATACGGGACCGCGCAACGTCGAGGCGTTGCGCGCAAACATTCCCGAACTGTGGAGAGTCGCAAAGGAGGTTCGGAGCCGCGAAACCATCGGCCTGGCCGCGTACAAGCCGCCGAACAGCCATCCGGAAAACGAGGCGCGCGTCTTTGATTTTGTGGGCATGCTGGGATTGCCTCTGGCGCCCTGCCATGAATTCCCCGCCAACGCCCCCGCCGCTTTCTTCTCGCTGCACGCGCTGAAAGACACGGACTTCGCGGGCAAACTCGCGAAATTCATCGCGGACGGAAAACCGGTTCTGCTCACCGACGGTCTGGCCAAGAAGCTCGGCGACAAGGTCAAGTTGACGGCCACGAACGTGCGTATCCTGCCCTTGCAGGGCGATCCCAAGTCATTACTTCGCCTCTCGCAAGAGGACTTGAACGCCCTCCGCGAACCGCTCTTGCGTCCGTTCAAGCAGTCCCTGCAAGCGCCGAATCAAGTCGCGCTCTATTTGTTCCGCGACGACAGTTGGGTCATCGAGAATTTCAACGATGCGGAAACGACCGTCACGCTGAACGGCGAGCAAGTCACCGTCGCTGCGCGGGAATGGATTTGTCGCTGGCGGTAGCCGCTGAGGCGGCGCAAAGGGATTGCTGAAGCCATTTCAGAAAATGGTAGGGCAAACCGAAATGAATCCTGTCTTTCGGCTCGGCCGGTGCATCGTGTTCTTCCCAAGAGTAACCAGCCTGAAGCAATGGCTCATGCAGCTTCTTGACGGTGTGTTCAGGCGATGGGACTCCCTCAGTCTTGCGTGCCGAAGCGGGATGAAGCGACGACCGGCGTTGGCTGGATCGCGAAAGGGCATGTTGCCCCTCCCAACGGTGCTGCGGTCCAACCACTGAACCGGTTGAGGGTTGAGAGTTGAAGGTCGAGAGGTAAGTCGCCGCCCGCCGCCCGCAGCCGTTCCGCCGGCCGCCGCACCCGCGGCTTGTTGGCCTGGTTGTGGCTCAGGAAAACGTCGTATTGGAATGGATCGGGCATTCGCGAACGGTCGAGTTGGAGCGGCAAGCAGGGACGTGAATCAGAACTCGAAACCGAGTTCCTTTTTGACGGTTTCCCAGTCCGTGCCGCGCTTGCCTGCGTTTCGTTTCTTCGCACGAGCCAGTTCACGGCGGTCGTCGAAGTCCTCAAGCGTATCGCGCAGTTCGCGCAGGATGGCCTTGGCCTCACGGATCTGGCGATCCAGGTCTGGGCGGCGGCGGGCCGTGCCCTTCATGGTGGCGGTGCTCATCGGTAAATGTCCTTTCTGGGGCCGAGCGTATAGATCACGATGTGTTTGCCGATCAATTCAAACAGCACGCGATGATCGCCTACATGCAGCCGGTATTGGTTTTTGGAACCCTGCAGCTTCTTCACATCGCCGCTGGAATCCTGTTGCAAGCGATGGAGCCGATAGCCGATCTCGCGACGGATGTCTTCCGGCAAGGCCCTCAATCTGGTCTTCGCCTCGTCTTTGATTTCCAGCTCGTACGGCATGGCAGTGCTCAGGCAAGCAGAGTTCGATAAACTTGGCGATTCTCAAATCAACCACAGCGAGCACAAAGAACACAAAGATTGATAGGCCTCTATAGTGAAGGACCGATTCATCCTTGGGTACGGATGGCGCTGATCGTTCCACTTGTTTCCTCTGTTTGCTCCTGTTAACCCAACCGATTCTGGCGGATCAACGCTCACCCTTCGCTCCTGCCGCAAGGACTGCCAGGTTCACTCATCGCAAATGCAGGCGTACTCGGCGCGTTTGCAGCCGGCGCAGGTGCTCAGGTCCAGTTTGAAGCGGTGGTTCTGAGGTTTCGATTCCGGGGTCTGCTTGAACTGCACCACCAGGTTGTAGCCGTCGCCGGCAGGCAGCTTGGCCTTGCTGACGAGCACGTCGCCCTTCTTCTCGAACTCAAGCTTCGTTCTGCCGGTTTTCGCCTCCGCAATCACCGTGACCACCTGCGTGGCCACGGGCACGAGCTTCAACGCGGCGTCGTAGAACGTGATGGTGACGGTGTGATCTTTCTCCAGGAAGAACTCGGCGCGCGGCTCGGTTTTCTCCAGGAACCGTCCGCCCTTGGGTCCGCCGAGGTGTTTCTTGTCGGCGGCATTCACCGTGATCAATCCGGCGCAAAGCACGCCGGCCAATATGAGGATTATGCGTTTCATAGCATTTCTGATTGCGGATTACGGATTACGGATTACGGACTTCCCCTCCAGCCACTCGTACAGAACGGGCAGCAGGACCAGCGTGAGGAAAGTCGAAGAGATGATCCCGCCAATGACGACGGTCGCTAGCGGACGCTGCACTTCGGCGCCCGCTCCGGTCGAAAGGGCCATGGGCACAAAACCGAGGCTGGCCACGAGCGCCGTCATTAACTTCGGCCGAAGACGCGTGAGCGTGCCCTCAATGACGGCTTCCCGTATGCTTCGGCCTTCGCGGCGGAGCTGATTGATGAAGCTGATCAACATGATTCCGTTCAGCACCGCAATACCGCTGAGCGCGATGAAGCCCACGCCCGCGCTGATGGTGAAGGGCATTTCGCGCAGCCACAGCGCCAACACGCCGCCCGTCACAGCCAGGGGCACGCAAACAAAAACCAAGGCCGACTGACGGACGCTCCCTGAGCTCATGTAAATCAAGAGGAAGATCAAGATCAGCGCCAGGGGAACAATCAACGCCAACCGCGTCTGCGCCTTTTGCAGGTTCTCGAACTGTCCTCCAAATTCAAAATAATAGCCGGGCGGGAGCTTCACCTCCGCGTTCAGCCGTTGCATCGCTTGGTTGACGAACCCTTGCAGATCGCGGCCGCGCAAGTTCACGAGCACGGCGGCTCGCCGCTGACCGGCCTCGCGTGTTACCGCGCTCACCTGCTCCATCATATTGAAACGCGCGAGTTGTCCGAGAGTGAGCAAGCCGCCCTCGTCCGCGCGCACGGTCAAACGCTTCATGACTTCGATGCTGCGGCGCGCGTCTTCAGCGAGCCGGACCACGATGGGGAAACGCCGGTTGCCTTCGATCATCGTGCCCACTTCCGCGCCGGCCAGCGCCGCCGCGATCACCCGGTTGAGCTGTTCGGTCGGCAAGTTGTAACGGCGGAGGGCCTCACGGTCCGGACTGATCTCCAGCAAGGGCGAGCGCCCGAACGCATCGAATTCCACGTCGCTCTCTGGCGCCAGGCTTCGCAACAAATCGCGAACTTCGGTGGCGATGCGTTCCAGTTCCCGGAAATCGTCCCCGTAAATTTTCACCGCGATATCGGCGCGCACGCCGGCCATCATTTCGTTGAAGCGCATCTGGATCGGCTGCGTGAAAAGATAGGTCTGGCCTGGAGCGTGGACCGCGAGTTCGCGCCGCATCAATTCGATGAGCTGTGCCTTCGTGATCGGGTGCCCGTTCGTTTTGCGCCATTGGCGGCGCGGTTTGAATTCCACGTACGTGTCGCTCACGTTCGGCCCCATCGGATCGACCGCGATCTCGGCGGTGCCAATCAAACCGAAGAGATGTTCGATTTCGGGAAACCTCTCCAACAACAGCTTCTCGGACTTTCGCTGCAACTCGGTGGACGCGTCCAGTCCGGCGCTGCTGCTGCGGATGAATTGGAGCAGCATCGTGCCTTCGTCTAGTTGCGGGATGAATTCCGCGCCCAGCCGCTGAAAAACCCACAGCGACGAAGCGAACAACAGCAGCGCCGCCACCAGCACAAACCGGCGAAACCTGAATGCGAACTCCAGCGCCGGCGTGTAGAGCGCCTTGACCCAGCGAACGAGCCAGGTTCCTTCCTCCTGGGGAGCCTCCCTGTTTTCTTGATCCTCGAACTGACGAGATTCCCCCTCTCCCGTCCTGCGGACACCCTCTCCCCCACTGGGGGAGAGGGATGGGGTGAGGGGGATCGTTTCGCGGAGAGCTTCCTTGGTTTCAGAACCCTGCTCACGGGCCCTGAACTCGGTAGGGCGAGTCCGTCCCGGCGAGCCGCTGGACGAGCTTGGAATACGTCCGAGTTGGCTCGCTGGGGACAGGCTCGCCCTACCGGGTTCAGCGGAGCGAACTTCAGACTGCGGCCGCACGCGCAGAAAGAGCGCGCAGAGCACGGGCATGAGCGTCAAAGCCAGCGCCAACGAGCCGGCCAACGCGAAAACAACGGTCAGCGCCATGGGCCGGAACATTTTGCCTTCGATCCCCACCAGCGCCAGAATCGGCACATAGACAACGGTGATGATGGCTACGCCGAAGAACATCGGATGCGCCACCTGCTTCGCTGAGTAAACGACTTCGCTCAGCCGTTCGCCGGCGGTGAGTTCGCGTCCGAGCTGCCGCTGCTTTTGGGTCAAATGGCGGACAATATTTTCGACCATCACCACGGCGCCATCGATGATGAGGCCAAAATCTATCGCGCCCAGGCTCATGAGATTTCCCGACACGCGGCTCCCCACCATGCCGGTGACCGCGAAGAGCATCGAGAGCGGGATGGCCAGCGCAACGATGCACGCGGCCCGCAGATTGCCGAGCAGGGCAAACAGCACCGCCACCACCAGCACCGCGCCTTCGAACAGATTCAGCGCGACCGTGTGCAGCGTGCGGTTGACGAGATCGGACCGATCGTAAAGCGGGCGAACGACCACGCCCGGCGGGAGTTTCTCCTGAATTTTCGCGAGCTTCTCCGCCACGTCTCGCGCGACGATGCGGCTGTTGCCGCCCGCCAACATCAGCGCGCCGCCGATAACACCTTCTTCCCCGTTCACCGTGGCCGCGCCGGTGCGGAAGCTCGACCCGATGCCGATGTGGGCCACATCCTTCACGAGCAACGGCGTTGACCAACCCGCGAACTTGAGCGGCAGGTTTGCAATCTCGTCCGCCGTGTTCACGCGATTGTGCGCGCGAATGACGACTTGCTCGCCGCCGATTTCGACCAGACCACCACCGACGTTCTGCGTGTTTTCCGCCAGCTTGCGCGCCAGTTCGTCCACGGTCAGGCCCACGCCCGCCAACCGCGCCGGGTCCGGCGTGACCACGATTTGCCGTTCGTATCCGCCGGAGGTGTTCACCGCTGCAACGCCCGGCGTCGCCCGGAGCAGTGGGCTGATGACGTATTCTTGAAGTTGTCTTAGCGACATCAGCTTTTCCTGAACGGAAAGAGAGCTGGAGTGTGGGAGTGCTGGAGTGCTGGGCTGAGTGGCAGCGGGGCTCATTCCATTACTCCAATGCTCCGACACTCGTCTCGGATCCGCGGCGAACTCGACTGCATAATAGAAGATTTCGCCGAGCGCCGTGCTGATCGGCGCCAGCCGCGGCTGGAGCCCGGGCGGGATCATTTCCGCCGCGCTCAACAACCGCTCGCTGACCAGTTGCCGGGTGCGGTAAAGGTCCACGCCGTCCTCGAATGTCATCCGCACTTGCGACAGCCCGAACTTCGACAGGGAGCGCAGTTCAATCATGCCTGGCAACCCGGCCATCTGGCTTTCGAGGGGCAGCGTGACGAGTGTTTCGATTTCTTCGGGCGCCAGCGCCGGAACCGCGGTATTGACCAGCACTTGCGGATTCGTGATGTCCGGCACCGAATCAATCGGCAGCCGTGTGGCCGACCAAACGCCCAAAGCGACCAGCAGTCCCGCCGCCAGCATCAGGGCAGCGCGATGCCGCAGTGAGATGTCAATCACGCGGGAAATCATGCTGGCTGCAGAATGGCAGATCGGCAGGGCTTGCGACTGACACGCGCGTTGGATAAGATGGAGGCATGAGAAAGACAGCTCGGCCGCAAGGAGCCTCCCGGCATTTTACGGCTTTGGTGCAACGAGACGGCAAGTGGTTCGTCGCTTACTGTCCAGAGGTTCCAGGTGCCAACGGTCAGGGCCGCACGAAGGCCGAGTGTCTCGCCAGCCTGACTGAAGCCATCAGACTCATGCTCGAAATCCAGGAGGAGGAACTTTTGAGCTTCACTCGAAAAGGCGCGGAACGCCACGTAATCACGGTGGCATGAAACGCCGCGAACTTCTGCGGCATTTGCACGAATACGGTTGCGAGTTTTACCGCGAGGGCGGCGAACACACCGTGTGGTGGAATCCCCGGACACGCCGGAAAGAAGCCGTGCCCCGTCATGCCGAGATCGGCAGGAATCTCTCCCGAAAGATTTGCCGGAATCTTTCCGTCCCTGAGCCGCGAGGTGCTTAAGTTGACGCATTGGACACTTCCTCAGCCTCACTTCCCCTTCGGCGGCATCACGCAGCACGCTTGTCCGCCTTTGACGGCTGCGAGCTCCGTCAGCCACAGCGACAGGACGGGGTGCTCCACCACCTGGTCGCCGGCGTAAAGGCCCTCCTTGATTTCGACGAATTCGGCGTCGGCCGCGCCCACTTTGACGGCCGCGCGGATCAAGTGCTCGCCGTTCACCGTGTAAACGGAATAACCGTCACTGCACTGGACCAGCGCAGCGCGCGGAATCGCAGTGACCGCTTCGGCTGAATCCACCGTGGCGAATGCCCTCAGAAATGCCCCGACCAGAATGGTGAGGGGCTGTTGGCTGGCCGGAGCCGTGGGGGTGTGAATTCCCGATCGATCACTTGCCGGCACTTTTCCCCTCACCCTGACCCTCTCCCCAGGGAGAGGGAATTGTCCATGCCGCTCCGGATCAACCGGTCCCGCGAGTTCCTGTCCTGCGCTGGAAATGGTGCTCCCTCTCCTCAAGGGAGCGGGCTGGGGTGAGGGGGAAGGAGGCGATTGATCCCGCGGGACATGATTATCAACCTCAGAGAGGCCCTTCCGGATCTCAACCAGCACTTCGACTAGGCCGGACGCCTTGCTCAGCGTGTCGTTCACCGCGATGATTTTGCCGAGGGCCTCTGTGGCGTCCTCAATGCGCACCTGCAATGATTGGCCCGGCTTCAGCCGCTGCGCTTGCTGGAGCGCAACCGTGCCGCTTGCCAGGCAGTTTTTGTCGTCGGACCGGTACACGCGCAACGGCACCTCAACGGTCGTGGAAATCTTCCTTTCCGTGACTTCAACGATTTTCAAGCCGAGTGATCGGCGTGTGTCCTCAGGCACGAGCAAGCCTTTCTTCGCGCTGAACTGCGGACCGAGCGCAACGGCATTTTCCTCCGCCGGCACCGGGCTGCTGGCTTCTCTTCCGCACGCGGCCAGCATAATGACAAGCGCCATGGCGGCTGTTCTTGCCAACTCCAGCACAGGTTTCACGGTTTCTCCTCCTTTGCGGTCGCCATCACCAGTGAGAGCGGAGAGCCGACGAGCAGCTCCAGTTGCGCCGCCGATTCCAGCGCCTCTTTCTTGGTGTCGAGCAAGCTTTCGACGGCTTCCAGGTATTGCTTCTGCAACTCGACATAGGTGGAAATCGGCACGGCGCCGAGCCGGTAATGGCGGTCGGCGAGCTCCGCCGCATCTTTGAAATGCTGCACGGCATCGGGCCGCCAGCCAGCGATTTCGCGCCGTTTGGTCTCGTAGGTCAGCGTGGCTTCGAGCACCTTGCGTTCGATTTCGCGTTGCACAACCAGGTAGGAAGTCTCCGCCTGGGCCTGACGCGCTTGAGCCGCCTGGATGTTGCCCTGGTTGCGATTCCAGAGTGGGAACGGCAAGGAAATCCCCACGCCGATAATCCGCTCGCGGTCGCCCGCCTTTTCCACCGAATAAGACGGGCCGATGCTCAACGCGGGAAAACGCTCGTTTCTGGCCAGCGCCACGCGGAAACCCTGTTGCGCCAGTTCCGCGGCGCGCAAACGCAACTCGAAGTTGTTTGTGCGCGCGAGAGTCAGCAGGGTCTCGGCCGCTTCGACCGCGCGGAAGGAGAGGTTCGTCTGCGCCACGGACAGCGGCAGGCCCAGCGCCCGACCCCGCAGTTGGTTCAATTCCAGGAGCGCGGTTTGCGTGGTGAGTGCCGCCTGAGTGGCGGCACGTTGGGAGATCAACTCGCCAGCCTCAATGATGCGGAATTCCAGGAGCGGCGTCAGTCCCGCGGGGTCGCGCTGCACCAGCACTTCGCGCAACGCTCTGAAACGGTCTGCAACTTCGCGAGCCGCCACGGCCTTTTTCTGTACGGCGAAGAGCGTGTAGGCCAAAATGCGCATTCGGGAGGCCAACGCGGCCTTAAACCGTTCGAAGCCAAGTTCCGCCAGCTCAACGTCACGGTTGGCGATGGCTTTGCGCAGCCCGATGCGTCCGGGCCACTCGAAGGGCTGAGCCACGGACGCCGACCACGCCATGCCTTCCGCGCTGAAGCCGGGGCCGCGCAAAGTTTTTTGCCCGGCCGATGCGGCGATTTCGGGATTCGCCCACTGCCCGGCCGTCTTGAGTCCGGCTTTGGCGGCCGCGACTTCGGCTTGGTAGAATGTGAGTTCGGGATTGTTTTGCAACGCCTCCACGACCAGCGCGTCGATCGTCACAAGGTTGGTGTTGGTTGCGGAGCCTTCGGCAGCCCAAACCTTGAGAGCCGCGCCGCCGAGCATAGCCAGGCCCATCCATTTCCCCAAAAGGCATCGTTTCATAAGCAGACAAAATCAAACCGTCGTTGAGTGAATCTTTGTGGCGACCCAAATCGGTCGTGTCCGAACAAAGCAATCCGGTGTGGAATTGCAGGAACGTGTCTGTGAATTCAACGCCCTTGACTGCCCGGGCCGCGAGGTGCTTGGGGAATCTCAAATTTCAAATTTGAGATTTCAAATTGACCAAGACCCGCCTCGGGGCGACCGCGATGAATTCGCAGACGGGTTTCAGGAAACGATGGAAGGCGCTCGCGGCGGCAAGGCCGCGCGTTCGAAGAATTGCCAGGATCGGGGAAGTTCAGGGGGCGCCGTGGACGGAATTCTGAACTTTGCAAGGCGGAGAGGCGCGGGTTCGCAGAAGGACGCCGCCATCGGAGCGGCCATCTGGTTGAAAGCCGGGACGACCACCACGGCGTTCTCCTCGGTCTTGTAGCGCGCAGATTCGATGACCTGGCAGCCGTCTTCGTCGCAGTCCGATTCCGCCGGGGTTTCCGTCTCGCATTGGAGGAACTCCAGGCCCGGAACCAGCTCCAATTTGCAGTGCACGCTGACCGGCGCCCAAAAGGCGACGAGCAGGAGAGCCAGGGTGGTCTTGATCCGGCGCACGACAAAACGGTATTCACGGGCTCAAACTTTGCAAACTTTAATTGGTTTTGCCGGGATCGCCTGTTACCTTCCGGTCTCAGCGTGACTCTAACTCGCCATGCTTAATTTGGATTCGATGCGCGGCACGGAGGCGTTGGAAACGAAGACGGCTTCGTTTATCAACCCGCAAGCATTGATGGCCATTCGCAATCTCGAACTGCGCGCGCGTGTGGTCGTGGAAGGTTTTTTGAACGGGATGCACCGCAGCCCGTACCACGGTTTTTCCGTGGAATTCACCGAGTATCGCCAGTACAGCCCCGGCGATGATCCGCGCTACCTCGATTGGCGGCTCTACGCCCGGTCCGACCGCTACTACATCAAGAAGTTCGAGGACGAAACGAACCTGCGCTGCCATCTCCTCGTCGATAACAGCCGGTCCATGAGTTACAGCTCGCTGCCCTATTCCAAAACGATTTACGCGAACACGCTGGCCGCGACGCTGGCCTACTTCCTTTATTTGCAGGGCGACGCCGTCGGACTCCTGACCTTCGACGCCCAGGTCCGCGAGTATTTGCCGGCGCGCAATCGCACCGGCCATCTCCGGCATCTCATGCTGGCGCTGGAAAAACCGCCGGCCGGAACGGGCACCGATCTGAGCGCGCCTTTGAAGCGCGCGGCGGAGGTCTTGAAAAAGCGCGGCTTGCTGGTCTTGATCACGGACCTTCTGGCGCCGATTGAAACGCTGGAAAAAAACCTGACTTTGCTCACGGCCAGCGGGCACGAGGTGGAGGTGTTTCAGACGCTGGATCCGGCCGAGCTGAACTTTCGCTTCGAGAAGGCCGTGCTTTTCCACGACATTGAGTCGGGGCGGGATCTGTATGTGGACCCGGCGGCGGTCCGGAAACACTACCTGCAAAAGATGGAGACGCACAACGCGGCCGCGAAAGCGATCTGCCAGAAACTCGGCATCGGCTATTCCTGCGTCCCGACCGACCGGCCCATGGAACTGGCGCTGTTTGATTTTCTGCGCGAGCGCATGCACCGCGGCAAAAAAGTCAAACGCGCGGAACGGGCGTGAGAACACTGCACACATGAGTTTTTTGGCCCCCTTATTCCTTCTCGGCGTGGCGGCGGTCGCCTGGCCGATCCTGTTTCATTTGATCCGCCGGACCTCCCGAGAGCGCGTCACATTCAGTTCGCTGATGTTC
The DNA here is from genome assembly GCA_016871535.1 of Verrucomicrobiota bacterium. Lineage (NCBI taxonomy): Bacteria > Pseudomonadati > Verrucomicrobiota > Verrucomicrobiota bacterium. Next base: position 65,390 of record VHCZ01000004.1, on the reverse strand, counting down.
TTGTCGCCGACGCCGCCCCGCGTGACGCGCCGCAGCCGGCTGGAGAACATTTTCTTGCTCATCCTCCGCTGCCTGGTGCTGGGGCTTCTGGCGTTCGGTTTTGCCCGGCCTTTTATGCGCAAGCCGATTGTGGCCGGACCGGATCCCAAAACAGTCCGGCAGATCATTCTTCTGGTTGACACCAGCGCCAGCATGCGCCGGCAGAATCTGTGGGCCGCGGCGCGCGCCAAAGCCGAAGAAGTCTTAAGGAAAGTTTCGCCCACGGACCGCGTGGCGGTGTTCGCCTTCGACCGCCAACCCCGGACGCTGCTGAGTTTCGAGCAATGGAAAACGATGGCCGTACACGAACGCATAGCGCTCGCCATTCAACGGCTGGGCGAACTCACTCCCGGTTGGTCGAGCACGCATCTCGGCCAGGCGCTGACCGCCGCCGCCGAAACGTTTGAAGATGTTCCGCCGGAGGAAGGCTCGGCGCAGCGCCAGATCGTCGTGGTCAGCGATCTGCAGGAAGGGAGCCACCTGGACGGCTTGCAAGGTTACGAATGGCCGCGCGGCGTGGAGATCGCGATCGAGCAAGTCAAAAGCAAGAAGACCACGAACGCCGGCCTGCAGCTCGTGACGGAAATCGACGATGCTGTCCAGGCGACGAATGAATTGGGTCCGAGAATCCGCGCCAGCAACGCCGCCGATTCCAAACGCGAAGAGTTCAAAGTGCGCTGGGCCGGATCGAGCGAGGGCACGCCCCCGCTCGAACTCTATATTCCGCCAGGCCAGAGCCGAACGGTGGCCGCTCCGCCCCTGCCCGCGACCGGCACGAACGATCATCTTCTTCTCCTGGGTGACGACGACGAGTTCGACAACACGGTTTACTATGTTCCGCCGAAAGCCGAGGAAGTCCGGGTCCTTTATCTGGGGAACGAAGCGGAAATCGATCACACGCAGCCGCTCTATTACTTGAAGCGCGCGTTTCAGACGACCCGCCGCCAGGCCGTGCAGTTGCTCGTGAGACGCCCGGATGCGGTCTGGTCAACCAACGAAGCCGCGGCCGCGCATTTGATGATCGTCGCTGATCCTCTGTTCGATCCCGCGCTCCAGTTCGCTCGCGAATTTCTGGCGGCGCGCAAGACGGTGTTGATCGTCATGAAGAACATTTCTGTTGCCCAGACCATTGCTCAGCTTACGGGCGTCGCCGGAGTCGCCGCGGAGGAAGTCGCCGGCGAACGCTACACGATGTTTGGCGAGGTCAAGTTTGATCACCCTTTGTTCGCGCCATTCGCCGATCCTCGATTCAGCGATTTCACCAAAATTCATTTCTGGAAACACCGCCGGGTCGTTGCGGAGCAAATTCCAGGCGCGCGCATTCTGGCGCGGCTCGACAACGGGAATCCGGCTTTGATCGAGTCCTCCGCCGGCCACGGCTCGTTGCTGGTTTTGTGTGCGGGCTGGCAGCCGGCGGACAGCCAGTTGGCGCTCTCCTCCAAGTTTGTTCCGTTGCTGTATTCGCTGCTGGAACTGAGCGGATCGCTGAAACCGCAGCGTTCCCAATTCAGGGTGGACGACGAAATCTCGCTGGCGGCGACAAACCGCGCGCCTTCGATCACCGTGCGCAAACCGGACGGCGCGCAGGTGGAACTGGCGGCGGGTTCGCGATTCTCGCAGACCGATTTGCCCGGGGTATATGCCATCGCTTCCCTTCCCGCGTTGCAGGTCGCCGTCAATCTCGATCCTGCCGAGAGCAAGACCGCGTCGCTGGCGTTGGAAGAACTGGAGCGCCTCGGATTGCCGCTCAAGCAGGAAGTTGCGAAACAGAGTTCGCGGCAAGCCGAGAAGAAACGGCAGCACCTGCTGGCGACGGAACTGGAGAACCAGCAGCGGCTCTGGCGGTGGTTTCTCCTGGCCGCCTTCGGCATCGTAATTCTTGAAACCCTGATCGCAGGCCTGGTCACACGCCGCGCCACAACGCAGGTGGAGTCGGCCTAACGGCGTGTTTGGAGAATCGTCCATTTTCCCGTAGCCGCCGGCGTGCGGAGGCGGCTTTTCTCGAAAACCTGATGGCTGTTTCCGCCTCCTCATTTCGGCGGCTACATTCTCAAACACCGCCTAATCCGGATCGAGTCCACGAACTACCGGCCAGCAGCCGCGCACGGACGGCGCATGGAGGCGCAGCGACGGATCGTCGCCGATCCAGCCCGGGCGACCCGCGGCGTCCACGAACGCCACCCCGATGGGCATTTCGGGCCTTTCATCTGCCAGGCGCGTCATTTTTGCCTCCGCTTCGTCGCTTATCTCGATCCACGCCATTTTGAGCGCAACCGGGTCGATGGCGCGGGCTTTGATCTTGTCGAGTTCCATCGGATTCACGCGGGCGAATCGCAGCATCATTTTCAGCAGGGAAAGGGGAGTGAAACCGGGATCCTTGCCGCAGGCCGCCCAGCAGATTGCGGACAAAGGAAAAGTTTTGTGCAACTCAACAATGTCCACGTAATCGCGCGTTTCGGTGCGGGCGGACAAGGCGAGTGCTTTGTTCGTGGCCACGTCGAACAGATGGAGGCGCCAGCCCAGAACTGCGTCGCGTTCGATCGGAAAGAACCGGAACGCGGAATCGGCTGCCCAATCGATCTCGACAACCTCGCCGGCTCTGCTGACTTTGGCTTTACGGAACGTGGATTCCTTCTCCCATTCACCGTAGCGAGACGGGGTCTCGACGTGGAAGCCGGCCTGCCGCAGGCTTGCCACATCGCATGTGCTGGCCCGAGTGACCTCTTCGGCGAGTTCATGGAAGATATCGAAGTCGTGGGAAAAGCGGGCGGAATCCTCCGCCACGTTGAGCACGACACCCCCAGCGAAGTGGCTCTCCTCGCTCCGATTTCTCGCGAGGATCGCTAATACTTCTTTTTGAAGAGAGGTGAGAGGCATCGGTGCAGTTCCTGAGCAGCCCGCCAGGCGCGATGGTCGCCGTACTCCCGGAGATGTTCAATCACGAGGCGCACGTCCTCGAGGTGCCGGACGCGCGCCTCCGGGTGCCAGAACCAGAAGCACTCCGGATACGCATGGGCCAACGCGTTCGCGCGCTCGGCCAGTTCCGGCGGCGCGGGAGTCGGCGGCGGAAATTCACGCAGTTCATCCTGTGCTGCAGCCATGCCGGCACTTTACGGCCTGTGCGACGAGACGGCAAGGACGCCCGTATCCCCTCAGTTAAGGTAGTTAAGGTGGGGCGAGGCTCCTGCCGAGCCAATGCCATCGAAGAAAAGCTCCGCAGGAGCGTCGCTCCACCGTCGTTAACTGAGGGGTTACGGATGCCCTCAATAGAAGCTCGTCCAGTTGCCGTAATGACGCCAGACGATCTTGGGCCGGCGGGCCAGATCGGCGTGGCCGTCGGCGTAGGCCCGGCTGATCGATTCGGCTTCGCCTCCTTGAATCTGAAAGCCAGAGTCGGCGCGCCTGGTCGGATGTCCGCCCCAGGCCATCGACAAGTTCGTGATGAAACCGTCGTGGTAGAGCGTGTCCGTGACGATGGGGCTGGCGGAAGCGCCGGGATCTTCGAGCCGTGTGGGCCAGCCTTCGGTCATCGTGTTGGTGTTCACGCGGGTCGTGGAAGGCATGACGCGGAAGCCGGGTTTGCCGGAGCGCGGCACCCACCAACTGTGTTGCATGATGGCGAAACCGAACGTCCAGCGTGTGCTGTAATAAACGCGCAGGTCCTCATTGTTGCTGATCGGAATCTTCTTCTGCCTCAGCATCCAGGCTTGGGCCTCGTGAAACTCGCCGGGGCGCGCCGGGCAGAAAAACATCGGCACCGTCAGTCCGTAATCCTGCACAGCCGGGATCATGGCGTAGGCCACATCCCACGGATTATTCCCAATGTCGCCGAACATCGGCATCCGGCCCTGCGCGTCGTCCGAGCCGTAAAGATTGGCCGCCAGCGCCCATTGGCGAAAGTTGGAAAGGCAATTTGTCTCGCGAGCTTTTCGTTTGGCCTTGCTGAGCGCGGGCAAGAGCAATCCGGCGAGAATGGCGATGATCGCGATCACAACCAGCAACTCGATCAAGGTGAACGCCGCGGCGGTAAGGCGGCGGCAGAAATGTGGTTTCATAGCATCGATGAACGGCTCAGTGCGCTTCCGAGCGACTCGGAGGCTAAACGTCTCGTTAAGGGTCTGTGCAAAAATAAATTCCGGTTTTGCTGGAGGCGATTTCGCTTTCTGGCGAGGCACGACGAAGGAGCATAGCCAGGGCTCTGCGACTGAGGAGAAACGAAGCCAGAAAGCGAAATCGCCCCAGCCCTGCGGGGCGGGCCGGCGCCTGGCCGGCTGCGGCGTTGCTCGTCGGTCACAGCCCCAAAACGGGGATGCTCCCTCCTCGCGCCTTGCATCCGGTCAGGCGGCGCTCCCGCCAAAATCGGAAGTTATTTTTGCACAGACCCTAAGGTGGAACAAGGAGAAATCTACCCTCTCTACCCTCTCACGTTTGAAAGGAGCGCGGACAGCGTCTCCGTCCCTACCGGGTTCATGAGAAGCTCCCGTTCCTTACGGACCCGCCCACGGCCCATGAACCGATGACCGTGTGGACCGCAGCCTTCAGGCTGCTTCCGCGCACTCCCCGGAGTCGAGCGTTGAAGCGGCCTAAAGGCCACGGTCCGACCAGAACTGCCCCGTTACGGCTTCCCATTCGGCTCGGTCCGCTTATCATCCGCTGATGGATTTGCTGCCGTTTGGACAATTGCCGGCTTACCGGCCGCGAAAGTTCGTTCCCTTGGAAATTGACTTCGCGGATTGGTCCCGTGTCGCTCCGCTGTTCGACCAACTGGAAGCGCAGGCCGCGGCGTGCCAGACGGCGCCGGACCTCGAACGCTGGCTGCTGAACTGCGCGGAGCTTCTCGCGGCACTCGACGAAGAAGGGAGCCGCCGTTACATCGCCATGACCTGTCACACGGACAACGCCGAGGCGGAGAAAGCTTATCTTCACTTCGTCGAAGAACTCGAACCGCAGATCAAGCCGCGCGAATTCAAGCTCGAGCAACTTTATCTGTCCCACCCGCGGCGCGAGGGCCTGCCAAAGGACCGTTATGCTGTGTTCGACCGCACAACGCGAGTGCATGTGGAATTGTTTCGCCCCGAAAACGTGCCCCTGGAGACGGAGGAAGCCAAACTGGGCCAGCAATATCAGAAACTGAGCGGATCGCTGACCGTTCAATTCCGCGGCGAAGAAAAAACGCTCGTTCAGATGGGCCGCTATCTGGAGGAACCGGACCGCGCCCTGCGTCAGGAAGCGTGGGAAGCTGCAACGAACCGCCGCTTGCAAGAGGCGGATAAGTTCGAGGATCTCTTCGAGCGCTTGCTCAAGCTGCGCGAACAAATCGCGGCCAACGCCGGGTTTCCCAATTACCTGGAATACGCCTTCCGCGACCGCGAGCGATTCGATTACACGCCGCAGGATTGCGCGCGCTTTCACGAAACCACCGAAAGAGCTATCGTCCCCGTCGTTCTGGAATTGCACGCCGAACGCCGCCAGTGTTTGAAGCTCCCGGAACTGCGCCCGTGGGATCTCTTCGTGGATCCCCAGGGTCGTGCTCCACTCCGGCCTTTCGAGAAGGTGGATAAGCTCACAGCGGGCGTGCAACGCATCCTTGACCGGCTTGACGCGGAGCTTGCCAAAGATTTTCGCTCGCTGCACGACCTGCGCTTGCTCGACCTCGCAAACCGCAAGGGCAAAGCGCCCGGCGGCTATCAAACCACGCTGACGGAAGCGCGCGTGCCCTTCATCTTCATGAACGCGGTGGGCCGGCAACGCGACGTGGAAACGCTGCTGCACGAGGCGGGCCACGCGTTTCATTCGCTGGCCGCGCGCGACGAGGATTTGCTCGCCTACCGGAGCGCGCCGACCGAATTCTGTGAAGTGGCTTCGATGAGCATGGAACTCCTGGGCAATGAATGGCTCGACGCTTTTTACGCGCCACGGGAAATTGACCGGGCGCGGCGCGAGCACTTGCAGACCATCGTGGAATTGTTTCCGTGGATCGCGACGGTCGATGCCTTCCAGCACTGGATCTACACGCATCCCGGCCACACGCGGGCGGAACGGACGGCGGTGTGGACGGAATTGATGGATCGATTCGGCGCCGAGATCGATTGGCGCGGCTACGCGCGCGCGCGCGCGCATCTCTGGCACCGGCAGCTTCACATTTTCATTCATCCTTTCTATTACATCGAGTATGGGATCGCCCAGTTGGGCGCGCTGCAGGTTTGGGCGAATTCAAAGAAGGACAAGGCCGCGGCGTTGCGGCAGTACCGGAGCGCGTTGAAACTGGGCGGTTCCCGTCCGCTGCCGGAATTGTTTCACACCGCGGGCTGCCGGTTTGATTTCAGCCGTCAAACCGTCCAGCCGCTGGTCGATTTGATTCGACGCGAGCTGGCCACGCCCAATTGATATGGACGTCACAATGAAACTTCTTTCCCTCACTCTTCTACTCTGGGCGGCCTCCATCGCCGTTCAGCCAGCCGAGCCGCTGCCTGTTCCCCTGCCGCGCGCGCACGCCCACAACGATTACGAACACAAACGCCCGCTGCTCGACGCGCTCGACCACGGCTTCTGCGGCGTCGAAGCGGACATTTATCTCGTCGATGGCCAGCTCCTGGTCGCGCATGATCGCGACAAGGTTTCCCCGGCGCGCACGCTGCAAAAGCTTTACCTCGACCCGCTGCGCGATCGTGTCCGGCGCAATGGCGGCCGCGTCTATCGCGATGGACCAGTGGTGACTCTGCTCATCGACATCAAATCCGACGCGGCCAGCACCTACGGTGTGCTGCGCGACATTCTGAGGCAGTATTCCGAAATGCTCTGCACCTTTTCTTCCGGGACCATGGACACGAAAGCCGTTCGCGTCGTCATCTCCGGGAATCGTCCCCGTCTGATGATGGAAGCCGACTCCGTCCGTTACGCAGCCTTCGATGGCCGGCTGTTGGATCTCGATGCCAAAGCTCCGAAAGAGTTCATCCCTCTGATCAGCGACAACTGGAATCTGGCGTTCAAGTGGCGCGGAATGGGTCCGTTCCCCGCAGCCGAAAGGCAAAAGTTACGAGAGTTGGTGGCGCAAGCGCACGCTCAGGGCCGCATGGTCCGATTCTGGGCCGCGCCCGATCGGCGGGCCGTCTGGCAGGAATTGCTCGATGCCGGCGTCGATCTGATCAACACGGACGATCTGTCCGGGCTGAAAGAGTTTCTGCTGAACCGCGAGGTTGGCCGCTCTCCGTGAACCGTGGCCGCCGACGTGAGGGGGCGGATTTCCGGGTTAACCAAAGTCTCCGCCTCGTTACCTCGGCGGCTACGGGTTATGGGAAGCTTCCTTGGCCTCGCAGCCATGCACATGGTCCATGAACCGAAAACTGCGCGGACCGCAGCCTTCAGGCTGCTTCCGGCCCCGCTCTCGAGTTCGGCGTTGAAGCGGCCTAAAGGCCGCGGTCCGAGGAGACGGTTCATGGGAAGAATTGCTGAGGCCGGACGGATCGAATTGAGAGTTCCAGGGTCGGCTTCTACACCTGCTTCTCCATTTCCGGCGAATACTTGGCGTAGCGGGCGGCGCAATTGCACTTGGCGCGGTGGTAGAGCGCTTTTTGCCCCGCCACGACGCCCGCCGGCTCTCCCTTCCAGGCTTTCAAGGCGGGTTCTTGCAACGCCCGCGCGAAAGAAAAACTGAGTTCCCACGGCGCGCGGCTCATGGAGTTGATCGCATGCAGATGCTGCGTGGCGCGTTCCGGCGCTTGGCCTCCTGACAGGAAAAAGATCCCCGGCACCGACGCGGGCACAACCCGCCGCAAGCAATGAATCGTGCGGCGCGCCACTTCGTTCGGCCCGGGCTGATGTGGACAGTTTGTTCCCGCCACAATCATGTTCGGTTTGAGTCCCAGTTGTTCGAGCGCGACGCGGTGGTCCATCAGCGCGTCAAACACGCTGCGGAGCGTCGCGGCCGTGACTTCGTAGCAATGCTCGATCGAGTGCGTGCCAGCCATCAGCACTTCCGGTTCGAGGATGGGCAGCAAGCCGGCCTCTTGCGAAATGGCCGCGTAGCTCGCGAGCGCCTGGGCGTTCGCCGCGATGGAAAAGGAAGTCGGAAGGCCGTCGTTGATTTCGATCACGGCCCGCCATTTCGTGAATTGGGCGCCCAGTTGCCTGTATTCGGGCAAACGGTCCGCCAGCGTGTCGAGGCCGTGCGTGATTTGTTCCTTCGGAAATCGCGGAAGCGGTTTGGTGCCCAGATCGACCTTGACTCCCGGCACGATGCCTTGCTTGGAGAGCCATTCGGGAAACGCCACGCCATCGGCGGTCGATTGGCGGAGAGATTCTTCGTGAAGAATCACGCCGCTGATGAACCGGTGCAGGCTGGGGGTGGTAAACAGCATGTCGCGGTACGCGCGCCGCGTCTCTTCCGTGCACGCAAGATTCACCGCGCCAAATCGCTTTTCGATCGCAGGCAAGCTTTCGTCCGCAGCGAGGATCCCTTTGCCCGGAGCGATAAGCGCTTTGGCGATGGCATCCAAGTCGTTCATGCCAGTCCCGAGGCCAAGAGAAGCCCCGAAAGCCACTGCGTCGCTGCAAGCCGCGCGCCGATCAAAAGTTCAGGATTCATCGGGGAAAACTTGACTCAAGCCCGTCGCCTTTCAAGCCTTTTGAGCACGGACGTTACTGTGCAGTCCGTGGGATAAGCTACAGCGCTTGGTTATTGGACGCCGCCCCTCACCCTGGCCCTCTCCCTCAGGGAGAGGGAACTGCACCGGCGTATCGACCGATCCGCCACGCTCAGCTTGTCGGAATCCGGCAAACGATTCTCCCTCTCCCCGGGGGAGAGGGCCGGGGTGAGGGGGAAGGAACTGTCGCCTATCCTGCGACCTCCTCAGTACGTCAGTACGTCAACCCCAGGCAAATTCGTCCTCGATTGCCGCGATTACGAGGACGAGAAAATCTGCGCTACTTGTCAACCGCCCAGCTTCAAAGCCGCGCGCAGATTGGCGAACATCTCTTTCCCGGATTGGACCGTGACCGGTTTTTTCCCGTGCTCATCCGCCAGTTCGAGGAGGTGTTCGGGCAATTCCTTCAGGAACGGCGACGGATAACACGGCAGGCTCTGGCCGTATTTCTTGCGGCCCGTGCAGTAGCTGATCCGCAGCGTCACCATGGCGCGCGTGATGGCGACGTAAAACAGGCGGCGCTCCTCATCGAGGGTCCCTTCCTCTTTGGAGCGGGCGTGAGGCAAGAGACCGTCTTCCAGGCCCACAACATAAACGTGAGGAAACTCCAGGCCTTTGCAACTGTGCATCGTGATCAATGTCACGGCGTTGCCCTCCGGCTCTTTGTCCTCTCGCTCCGTGTCGAGCATCAGGTCTTCGAGGAAGGTTTGCAGGCGTTCCATCGGAGGTTCGGAGCCGCCGGAGCCATCGAGCGTGGCGGCCAGATCGCGCAAGTTGCGGATGCGGCTCTCGCCCGCATCGGGATCCTTCTCGGATCGGCGCAAATCGTCGAAGTAACCGATCTCGCTCAGCCAGCGCTCCGCCCAATTGGCCAGGGAAAGATTCTGGTCCGCGGCCAGCGCGGCTCGCGTCCGCTCGATCCACGCCACAAATCCGGAAACGCGCTCCTGCGCCCGCGGTGGAAGCGTCGTTTGCGACGCGCTGTTCAACATGGCGGCGTACACGGACGATTTCCGCTCCTGGCTGGCCGCAAGCAAACGCTCCATCGTCGCCTCGCTCAGGCCGCGTGGAGGCACGTTCGCAACGCGCAGCAAGCTCGCATCATCGTGCGGGTTGACCAGCAGTTTGAGGTAGGCCATAAAATCCTTGATCTCGCGCCGGTCGAAGTAACTCTGGCCGCCGATCAAATGATACCGAATGTCGGCCTGCCGCAGCGCCGTCTCCAACGCGCGGGATTGGCCGTTCGTCCGGAACAAAACCGCCTGATCCGACCAGGGAATCCGCCGAATCTGGCGCGCGAATTCGATCTCTTCCGCGAGCGCGCGCGCTTCGGCTTCGTCGCTCTCGAACGCGCGCAACGCGATTTTCGCGCCTTGCCCGTTGCCGGACCAGAGCTGTTTGCCGCGGCGCCGGACGTTGTTTTTGATCAGCGCATTGGCCGCGGTCAGGATCGTGTTTGTGGACCGGTAGTTCTGCTCCAGCTTGATCACTTTGACTTCGGGAAAGTGCTTTTCCAGGTCGAGCAGATTCGCGATTTCTGCGCCGCGCCAGCCGTAAATGCTCTGGTCATCGTCGCCTACCACGCACAGATTCCGATGCTTCAGGGCCAGCGCGTGCACCAACTGAAACTGCGCGGCGTTGGTGTCCTGGTATTCATCGACCATCACGTAGCGATAGCGCGCGCGGCACTCTTCCAGCACGGACGGATGCTCCACAAACAGCCGCAGCGTGAGCAGGATTAGATCATCGAAATCGACGGCATTACACGCGTGCAGCGCCGTTTCGTAACGGGAACGCACGCGCTCGGCCATGGCGGCGACGTTCTCGTCAGCCAGGGGCGCTGCCCGCGCGCCTCCGTTCCGATAACGGCTCAGCAAACTCAACACCGCAGCCGGATCAGCTTTTTCGCCCTTCGTCGCGATCTGGCTCAGAATCTTTTTGATGGCGCCGAGTTGGTCCGATTCGCTGTAGATGACGAAATTACGTTTATAGCCGAGCCGGTCGATGTAGCGGCGCAGAACGCGGACGCAGAACGAATGAAACGTGCAAACCGTCGGCCGCGCCTCCGTGGACTCCTGGCTCGAGGCTCCTGATTTGCTGGCGCCCTGGCCGGAGCGCGGCATGAGTTTCGCGACGCGTTCCTGCATTTCGCGCGCGGCCTTGTTGGTGAACGTAACGCCCAGGATGTTCTGCGGCGCAATCCCGCGCTCGATCAGCCGGGCGATCCGGTAAGTGATGACGCGGGTCTTGCCGGTGCCGGCGCCGGCGAGAATGAGGACGGGGCCGTGGATCGTTTCAACCGCGAGGCGTTGTTCGGGGTTCAGCGAATTCAGATCAACCATTGCGCGCGCGGAGTGTAGGGAGCGCGGAAGTGCTGGCAAGGAAAGTTCTGCGATTCGGCGACCCCTCAGTTAACGGCGGTGGGGCGACGCTCCTGCGGAGCTTTTCTTCGATGGCATTGGCTCGGCAGGAGTCCTCTCTCCGCCTTAGGGTCTGTGCAAAAATAACTTCCGGTTTTGGCGGGAGCGCCGCCTGGCCGGATGCAAGGCGCGAGGAGGGAGCATCCCCGTTTTGGGGCTGTGACCGACGAGCAACGCCGCAGCCGGCCAGGCGCCGCCCCGCCCCGGAGGGCTGGGGCGATTTCGCTTTCTGGCTTCGTTTCTCCTCAGTCGCGGAGCCCTGGCTATGCTCCTTCGTCGTGCCTCGCCAGAAAGCGAAATCGCCTCCAGCAAAACCGGAATTTATTTTTGCACAGACCCTTAACTGAGGGGATACGCGGTTTGCGATTTGAGACCTTTCCGTTGACTTCCGCGTCTAATTGCAGGAAAAACTTTCCGGCGTGGGCGGCAGAGTTGAAGGAAAGGCCGAGGACGGCACAAATGTTCTCCAAGAGTTCGATTTCGATGTTTCTCTCACAATATGAGGTTCATCGCGGGTCATGAGTAACCATGTTCGACGATGGCTGCGGAAGAAGAAGCGCCGCGGCCATTCCAGCAATCCTCCCGTCCTGGTCTTCCCGATCCTCCTGTTGATCGTGACCCTGGCGTTGTTCTGCCTCTTGATCTACGGCCTCTCGGCCTGCCACTGGCGCTGGGACCGGCTGGGTATTTAGCTGAGTGGTCATGCTCCTGTTCCGCGAGAAGATTCCGTCAGACTGGCTGCCGAAAGTTTTGGGCGGCTTGCCCGACGTTCTGGTGGATCACGCCCATCTGGAACGTAAAGCCGCCTCCAGCGCGCTCAACCTCGAAAAGTACCGGGCGCTCTATCCCAAAGTGGAGCAACTGAACGCGATTGCGATCGAGGAACTGCAACATTTCCAACTCGTCCTGGATTTGCTGAAGCGGCGGGGCATTCCCTTCGGCCAGCCGCAACACAGTCCATGGATCTCCGGCCTGATGCAGAGCATCCGCAGCGGCGTCCGCCCGCAGGTGATCGATCACCTGATCTGCGCCGCGTTTATCGAAGGCCGGAGCTGCGAGAAGTTCCAAATTCTGGCGCGCGAATTGAAGGCTGTGGACCCCGAACTGGCGCAGTTTTACGCGAGCCTGGTCGAGTCGGAAGGCAACCACTACGCCACCTACATCTTGATGGCGCGGGAAATCGACGGGGCCGAGACGGACGGGCGGCTGGACTTCTATCTCGACCTGGATGCGGAACTCATCCGGCGCCCCAACCCGCACCCGATGTTGCATTGAGTCTGATTACCCCTTGAGCTTCTCCGCGATGAACATCTCCAGCTTGACCGTGTCGGCGGCAAAGAGGCGGATCCCTTCGGATAGTTTCTCCGTCGCCATCTGGTCTTCGTTGTGCATCCAGCGGAAGGCTTTCTCGTCCAGCGAAATCTTCGGCTCTTTGGACGCGGCGGCGCTTTCGGGGCTGAGCTTGCGCGCGACCGTGCCGCTGGTCTTTTGCAGCTCTTCGAGCAGCGTCGGGCTGATTGTCAGGAGGTCGGAGCCAGCCAGTTGGAGAATCTCGCCGACGTTCCGGAAACTCGCGCCCATGACCTCGGTCTTGTGGCCGTAGTTCTTGTAGTAATTGTAAATCCGCGTCACGGACCGAACGCCCGGATCTTCAGCCGGCGGATAATCCTTGCCCGTGGATTTCTTGTGCCAATCCAAAATCCGGCCCACGAACGGCGAGATCAACTGCACTCCGGCTTCCGCGCAAGCGACGGCCTGGGCAAATGAGAAGAGCAAGGTCAGGTTGCAATGGATGCCCTCGCGGGTCAGTTGTTTGGCGGCCTGAATGCCTTCCCAGGTCGAGGCGACCTTGATCAAGATGCGTTCCTTGGTAATGCCGGCCTTCTCGTAATAGCCGATCAGCGTCCGCGCTTTCTCAATCGAGCTGGGCAGGTCGAAGCTCAGCCGCGCGTCCACTTCGGTCGAAACGCGGTGCGAGACGATTTTCAGAATCTCGACGCCAAAGGCCACCGCGAGTTTGTCGAGCACGATCTCCAGGGTCTTGCTCGCTGGAGCGGAGCCTTGCTTGGCGTCGGCCAGGACGCGATCCACGATCTCGTGGTATTCGGGCATCTGAGCGGCCTTGAACAGGAGGCTGGGATTGGTCGTGGCGTCGCGCGGCTGGTATTTCCGGATGCTCTCAAAGTCGCCGGTGTCAGCGACGATAATGCTGTGCTGTTTGAGTTCGCTTAAGAGATTGCTGGTGGCACTCATAGTCTTGTCGCTTTGTTAACTTGCGGTTTAGCTTAGCTCGCCCCTGGTTCCTGTGTATGCGCCTGCTCGTCTCGCGGGCGTTTCGGCTTTCGTAACGGAGGCACCCGAACTGCGCGGGTATCTAAATACGCCAGCCGCCCCCTTCACACAAGCAGACAATTTCCGTCTCGGGGACCGCACGCGCCTCGCGTGCCGTGGTCGGCGCCCTCGCCGACCACGCCTCTCCCTTAGGGTCTGTGCAAAAATAACTTCCGGTTTTGGCGGGAGCGCCGCCTGGCCGGATGCAAGGCGCGAGGAGGGAGCATCCCCGTTTTGGGGCTGTGACCGACGAGCAACGCCGCAGCCGGCCATGCCCCGCCTGGCCCCGGAGGGCTGGGGCGATTTCGCTTTCTGGCTTCGTTTCTCCTCAGTCGCAGAGCCCTGGCTATGCTCCTTCGTCGTGCCTCGCCAGAAAGCGAAATCGCCTCCAGCAAAACCGGAATTTATTTTTGCACAGACCCTTAGATGAACGTTTCCCCGGTAGGGCGAGCCCGTCCCGGCGAGCCGCCTCCAACGTGTTCCCAATACGCCGGCCACGGCTCGCCGGGACGGGCTCGCCCTACCGGGGTCAAACTGAGAATTGCTGGCCCAGGCAACGCTTTTGACAAAGCGGGCCGGCTTCAGTATTCGGATGTTGTGCGATCCAACGAATCCAAGTTCCCGCCAAATTCCATCCTCACCGCCGCGGCAATTGCCGGCGCCGTTCTGAGCACCGTGCTTCGCGCCGAGCCGCCGCTGCCACAGGTCGAACGCCTCAGGACCAGCCCGGTCCTCCAGCATCTCAAGCCCAACCCCATGCCGGTGCCGCCGCGCACGCCGCCGGAGCAGACGGTCGCGCAGATGTATTTGCCGGAGGGCTTCCGCGCCGAACTGGTCGTGGCCGAGCCGGATTTGCACCAGCCGGTCGCGTTCGCTTTCGATGAGCGCGGCCGCATCTGGGCTGCGGAGGCTTACTCGTACCCGGCCAAGCGGCCCGCCGGACAAGGCCTCGACAAGATCGTGATCTTCGAGGACCGCGAAGGGGACGGCAAATTCGAGACGCGCAAAGTTTTTGCCGAGGGCTTGAATCTAGTCTCCGGTTTTGAGGTGGGTTATGGCGGCGTGTGGGTGGGCGCGGCGCCGGAGCTGTTGTTCATTCCCGACCGCGATCGCGACGACGTTCCAGACGGCCCGCCGCAAGTGTTGCTCGATGGCTTTGGCTATCAGGACACGCACGAGTGTTTGAACAGTTTTCTCTGGGGACCGGACGGCTGGCTTTATGGAAATCAAGGCGTGTTCAACACCGCGCACATCGGCAAGCCGGGCGCGCCGGACTCGCGGCGAACCGAATTGCGCGCGGGGGTGTGGCGGTATCATCCGGTCACGCGTCAGTTCGAGGTGTTCGCGCACGGCGGGAGCAATCAATGGGGACTCGATTACGATGAGCGCGGCCAACTGTTCATGACGCACTGCCGCAGCTACTGGGGTCGCGGCGGCACCACGCACGTCGTCCAGGGCGGGCATTACTGGAATCAGGCCAACGCGAATCACGCGCCGTTCATCATCGCCAATCCGCCGGAGGATTTTCCCGGCTACCGCAACTACCTGCTCGCCTCGGCCCGTTACGATCACGGCGCGGGAGGCGCGGGCGTGCGCGGCAGCGACGCGATTTACGGCGGGCATTCCCACGTCGGCACGATGATTTATCTGGGCGACAACTGGCCGGACGAATTTCGCGGGCACCTGTTCACCCACAACCTCGGCGGCCACCAGATCAATCATCAAGTCAACAAACGGCTCGGCTCCGGGTTCGAGACCGTCCACGCGGGCCGCGACCAATTCTTTTGCAGCGATCCAAAATATGTCGCGGTGGATTTGCAGTATGGCCCGGACGGGGCGGTCTATACCATCGACTGGTACGACCAGCAGCATTGCCACAATCCGAACACGGAACGCTGGGACCGAGGAAACGGCCGCATCTATCGCATCCAATACGACGCGACCTACAAGCCGAAGAAAGTAAACCTCGCCGCAATGACTGACCTGGAACTGGTCGGACTGCTGCGGCACAAGAACGCGTGGTTCGCACGGATGGCGCAGCGGCTCTTGCACGAGCGCTATGTCAACTCGCTTCCCAAAGATCCGCAAGCTATCGAACGCATCGTCGAGCTGGCCAAGACTGACCCGTCGCCGGCGCAGCGGCTACGGGGTCTCTGGGCGGCAAACGCGGTGGGCCGATTTTCCCTCGAACTTTCCCAAGCGGCGTGGAAGGACCCGGATGAATTTGTGCGCGCGTGGGCCGTTCGACTCTGGACCGATCGCGAGATGAAACCTGTGGTGGAGCGCGAGTTGGTTCGCCTGGCGAATGAGGATGCGTCGCCTGTGGTTCGCCTGCACCTCGCTGCGGCGATTCAGCGAGTCGGTGACAAGCCTGCGTGGCAAATCGCGGAAGCCCTGGCGCGACGCGGCGAAGATCGCGAGGACCGAAACTTGCCTTTCCTTCTCTGGCATGGAATCGCCGCCCGGATGCCGAAAAATCCCGACCGTGCTTTCGCCATCGCCGCGAAGTCGCCCTTGCCTGAACTTGGCGATTACATCTACTGGTATGCCGCCACGTTCGGAGGCAAAGCGTTGAATCGCGTCGTCGCCTCGCTCGAAAAACTCCAGGGCGACGCGTTGCGGCGGCGCTTGATCGGAATCGCGCTGGCGATGGAAACGCAGCCGAACGTGCCGATGCCGGCAGCCTGGCGCAGAGTGGCGCCGAAACTCTACACGAGCGACGATCCGCGCGCGCACCGCCAGGCGGAACGGCTTGCGGCGGTTTTTGGCGACGCATCCCTGTTTCCGCGTCTCCGCGAAATTCTGGCCGACGCAAACGCAGATGCCGAGTGGCGCCGGCACGCATTCGCCGTCTTGAGCCGCGCGCAAGATCGCGCGTCGCTGCCGGCATTTCTGCGTTTGCTCGACGGCGCCAGTTTGCGCGCCCAGGCCCTCAATCTCCTCGCCCGCTTCGACGCGCCGGAAATTCCGGAAGCCATCCTGCGGCGGTTCGAAACGTTTTCCATTCCCGAACGGGCCGCCGCGATGAACGCGCTGACTCGCCGTCCCTCGTTCGCACTCGCTTTGCTGGATGCGGTCGCCTCGGGCCAGTTCAAGCGCGAGCAACTGTCCGCTTTCCATGTCCGCCAGCTTACGGATTTGCGCAACGCGGAAGTGGACCAGCGCGTCGGCGCGGTCTGGGGCAGGATTCAACAAAGTCCGGGAGAGAAACAGTTGGAGATCGCGCGGCAGGAGAAGATTTTCAATGAAGCGCCGCTCTGGGCTTACGACGCAGGCGCGGGTCGGCAGCATTTCCAGAAACTCTGCGCGCAATGTCATGTCCTTCGCGGCGAAGGCACGCGCGTCGGCCCCGAACTCACCAGCGCGGGCAAGAATGGAATCCGCTATTTTTTGGAGAACGTGATCGATCCCGACGCCGTGGTGGGGACGGATTTTCAAGTGACCACGATCGAGACCAAAGCCGGCGACACCGTCTCGGGCCTGCTCATCAACGAATCCCCGAGCGCGCTCACGATCCGGACCACCACGGACCAGGTCGTGGTCTCCAAAGCAGAAATCGCGCAGAGATCGCCGAGCGAGAAATCGTTGATGCCGGAAGGGCTGCTGGAGTCGCTCAATCCACGCGAACAAATCGAGTTGCTCAAATTCCTGACGAACAATTGAAATCGGGGGGCGATGGACGCGCCGACGCCAGTGGAGGCCCTAGCTGGCTGGGTGGAGGGGGCTACCAGCCCGCCTCGCGCGGCAACCTGCCGCGTGAAAGGTCGCGGGTAATTCCTTGCGATCCGTCCGGGACTGATCCGCGACCGTTCCGTTCGGCTGGAATGTCAACTCGGTCTCATTCGGCTGCTGTGCAGCTACCGGCGGAACTAACAGCTCCAGCCCCAAAAGCATTCCGAATGTCAGGCTTGCGTTCACTCAGCGCGGACTTTCCATGAACATGGCGGTAGGGCGAGCCTGTCCCCAGCGAGCCGAGTCGGACGTGGTCCAGGCACGTCGAGCGGCTCGCCGGGACGGACTCGCCCTACCGGGTTCATGGGGAGAGAGCAGGTCCGTAAGGGAAAGGAGGCTTTCCATGAGCTTATTCATTTCGGACTGGCCGGCCTGAACCTGGTGAAATGAATGGGACTGGCTCCGGGGGCAGTAGAGGGAGATAGATGTTCAGTTTATCCAACCCCAAGGTCGTTTTCGGCCAACATACGGATGATTGGGCCATTTTCGCCAGGGAAGATATCCGCTTTTGAGTTGACGCCGGTGCTAATGGTGGAGGCAGGCGGCAACACTCGGCCCACTTTGAGCGGCCTCCACCTGTCGGATAAGGTGGAATACTTGGCGCTCGCGCGAACATCTCGAACGATGGCGTGGCCGTCTTCACCCTTCGCAGCACAAATATTGAGCATCGCGGACGCGGTCACCGCGTGGCGATCCATTTTGGAAGGCATCCAGGTGATCTCATAGACTTTGCAGAGGCATCTGGCCTTCGCCTTGGCACAACACCACCTGCGCCGGATTGATCGCTTTGTATTGAGCCTTGTTCCCCGTGATCTCAAACGCCTCCGGCACCGCTTCGATCCCGTGCAGCGTGTGCGTGATGACCGGCTTCAAACGCACTCGCCCCGACGCCGCCAGCCTCACCGTGTGCTCCAGATGCGCGCGCGTGCTGATGTCGGGGAAAAGGTAGCGCAAGCTTCGTTCGCGCAGGAGATCGACATCGAGCTCGATCGGTTGGCCGAACCACGAAACTCCGATCAGCTTGCCGCCCGATCGCACCACTCCCATGGCTTGCATCAGCGAAGTCGTGCCGGACAAACCTTGCTTGGGGCTGCCGCCCGCGCACTCAAAAACCACGTCCACGCCGATCCCACCGGTCAACTCGCGAATCGCGGCGACGGCGTCGCAAGCATTTGGGCTAATCGCCTGGTCTGCGCCGAGCTCTCTCGAGATTCGGCACGCCTCTTCGCGCACGTCCACGGTGAAAACCTTGCCGGCGCCGGACACGCGCGCGATTTGCAGGCATTCGAGTCCCATGCTGCCCTGCCCGAAGATCGCGACGGACTGGCCCATGCGAATCTCAGCCGTTTCCACGGCGGCGACACTGTCGCTCAGCGATTGCAGGCAAGCCGCTTCTTGATCCGAAATCCGGTCGTCCAATTTGACGAGAGCGATTTCCGGCAAAAGCGCAAATTCCGCGAAGCAACCCGGAAGCTGGAATCCGATGATCGGCCCGCTGCGGCAGAGATCGCTCTGCGCAGAAAGGCAAAGCGGACAGGCGCCGCACGGGAGCTTGGCGCGCGCGGCGACACGGTCGCCCTTGCGGAATCTTGAGACGCCCGCGCCGGTTTCCAGAATCCGAGCGCAGAATTCGTGGCCGAACAATTGGACCGGAGCTTCGGTTTCCAGCCTTCTTTTGATTTTGTCGAAGGCCAGCGTGCGAATCCCACGGGCCAGTTGCGCCTCCGTGACACTGGGCTGCACGCACAAAACCTGGACGAGCACGTGTCCGGGTTTGCAGCGTGGCACGGGCACCTCTTCCAGCCGCATGTCGTTGAAACCGTAGAAAAGCCAGGCTTTCATGCGGACGCAACTGGGGAGCATACGCGCCCTCGCGTGTCTCGACTGGCGCCTCGCCAGTCGGAACGCCGTCGAAACCATCGTGCTGAGTAGGGACTGTTCGCTCCGATTGAATGCGGTCGGCGAGGGCGCCGACCGCGGCACGCGAGGGCGCGGGCGCTCCTCATTTCAACTTCGATGCATGGATAAAACCCGCGCATCATGCAAGAACCTCCTTTACGACACGCCCGTGCACATCCGTCAGCCGGAAGTCGCGGCCGGCGTAGCGATACGTCAGTTTCTCGTGGTCGAGGCCGAGCAGCGCCAGCAGGGTCGCGTGCAAATCGTGGACGTGAACTTTGTCCTTCGCGGCGAAGTAGCCGTAATCGTCGGTCTCGCCAAAGCTGAAACCGCGCTTCACGCCGCCGCCCGCCAGCCACATCGTGTAGCCATGCGGATTATGGTCGCGGCCATCGCCGTTCAATTCTGTCACCGGCGTGCGGCCGAATTCACCGCCCCAGAGCACAAGCGTGTCGTCGAGCAACCCGCGGGCTTTGAGGTCAATGAGGAGGGCGGCGATCGGCTGGTCCACCTCGCGGGCGTTCTTGGCGTGGTCGCGGGTCAGGTCACTGTGCTGGTCCCACTTGTAACTGTGCGTGGCTTGAACGAAGCGCACTCCGGCCTCGGCAAAGCGCCGCGCCATCAGGCATTGCCGCCCGAAATTCGCCGTCACCGGATCGTCCAGGCCGTAGAGCTTTTTCGTGGCCTCGCTTTCGCCGCGGAGGTCCTGAAGTTCCGGGGCAGCCATTTGCATGCGGAACGCAAGTTCGAACGAATTGATTCGCGCTTCCAGGGCCGAATCCGGGCCGGTGTCCGCAAGCCTTCGCTCGTTCATTTCGCGCAACAGATCGAGTTCGAGCCGCTGGAGATCGAGCGGCGTGTCGTTGGCGTTTTTGATGAACGGAATTTGCGCTTGAGCCGATGGTGTGCCCGCGTTGCCCAGCGCCGTTGCCTGGTGAATCGCCGGCAAGAAGGCCGAGCTATAGGCATTCACGCCCCCGTGCGATAACGTCGGACAAATCGTGATGAAGCTGGGGAGATCGCGGTTCTCGGTGCCGAGCCCATAGCTCACCCACGAACCCAGGCTGGGCCGAACGAAGGTGTCGCTGCCCGTGTGCAATTCCAGCAGCGCGCCGCCGTGGCGCGAGTTCGATCCGTGCATGCCTCTGAGGAAACAAATCTCGTCGGCACACCGCGCCACATTCGGAAACAGTTCGCTGGCCCACGCGCCGCCCTGGCCGTGTTGGCGGAATTTCCAGGGCGACTTTAGCAAGTGGCTCGTCTGTGACGAGAAGACGCGCGGCTTGGGAAATGGCAGCGGCTTGCCGTGGTCGCGCTCCAGCAGCGGCTTGTAATCGAAGGTATCGACCTGCGACGGCCCACCATGCATGAACAAGAAGATGACGCGCCGGGCGCGGGCCGGGAAGAGCGGCGCCTGGGGAGCGAGAGGGTTCGTCGGAGCGTGGGAGCGTGGGAGCGTGGGAGCGTTCGCCGCGCTGAGGCGTTGTTCGCCAAGCAAACTCGCGAGGGCCAGATAGCCGAAGCCAGCCGCAGAGACGCGCAACATCTCGCGGCGCGTGAAGACCGGTGTGAATTGGTGACAGCCGCAGGGTTTCATGAGTGACTGCTTTGCTTGGTGACAGGAGCAGTAACCGTGAACCCACCCCTTCCCCTCCCGGGAGGGGAGCAGAGTTTCCTGCGCCAGTTGCATGTTTCCCCTCCTGGGAGGGGCGAAGGGGTGGGTTTCATTGGCGGTTTACTCCACATAAATAAACTCGTTCGATGCCAGCACGACCCGGGCGAGACTTTGCCAGGCATTGACGCGGCTTGTCTCGGACGACACTCCCCGATCGGCCGATTTCGCCGCGTACCGATCCAGATACTTCAGCGCCGCGGTCCGTTCCGGTTCGGTCGGAGATCGGCTCAAGGCGGTGCGATAGAGTTTCTCCAGCCGCGCCGAATCGTCGCGTAAATTCCCGGCCAGCAAGTAATCCCTTGGTAAAGGTTGGTGGAGCGAGGCTCCTGCCGAGCCATGCGTCGATGGCGATTGGCTCGCGAGGACGCTCGTCCCACCTTCACCGGCGGAATACGCCAGCAACGTATCAGCCAGCCGCCGGGAAGCGTCGGCGACCAGTTTGCTGTTCATCATGAACAGCGCCTGCGGCGCGACCGTCGTCTGATCGCGATGGCCGTTGAGCGTGCTCGGATCGGCAAAGTCGAAAATCTGGAAAACGTTGTAGAGCGCGCTGCGAATCACAGGCAAATAAACTGAACGGAGTGGCTGAACGAAGAGTGCGCTGTCAAGCTTGCTGGCAGTGCTGGTGACGTACGCGCGATTCGAGACCGTCAAGAGCGACCCACCCATTTTCAAGTCCAGACCGCCGCTGACGTAGAGAATAGAGTCTCGAATCGCTTCGGCTTCAAGGCGGCGGCGTGGGAAATGGCTGAGAAGTCGGTTTTCGGGGTCGAGCGTCGCGAGGCGACGGGGGTAATCCCCATTCAGTAACCCGTGATCAGTATTCAGTGAGCGCCAATCAATCCCGGTTGTGCGTGAGTAATCAGTATTCAGTTTCCAGTGATCAGCCGGCTGAGCCGGTGCGGACCGACTGACTGAATACCGATTACTGATCACTAAATACTGATCACTGGCCACCGGCCACTGACCACTGACCACTCCCCCTTGCCCCGCTTGCTGGTACACCGCCGAATTCATGACGAGCCGATGCATCGCCTTTACACTCCAGCCGGATTCGACGAACCAGCGCGCCAGCCAGTCGAGCAACTCCGGATGCGTCGGCTTTTCGCCCAGTGTGCCGAAGTTGTCCGGTGACCGCACCAGACCCTCGCCGAAATGTCCGTGCCAGATGCGGTTCACCATGATCCGCGCGGTTAGCGGATGATCGGGGTCGGTCAGCCATTTGGCGAGATGGAGGCGTCCGCTGTCGTTCGTGGAGATCGCCGGACCGGTCGGCGCGCGGATGGAAGAGAGAAAACCGCGCGGCGCCAAATCGCCCTGGCTCAAATAACTGCCCCGAATGTGCACGCGAAGGTTTTGCACGGCGCCATCCGAGACCGCCATGGCTTCGGGCAACACGGGCAAGCTTTGTTCGAAGGATTTCAACGCCGCGCGAGCCTCTTTGAGTTCGGCCGCCTGATTGGTCGTGAAACCGCTCTCCGCATTCTTCGGCAGCTCGAACGGCCCTTTGGGGGCATAGAGAATCTGCCGGAAGGACTCCTGCACCGGATCTGAGAGTTTGTCCGCCTTCGCGCCGTTCGTGGAAGACTTCAGTTGCTGCCACGCCCGATCAGCCTGAGCGAATTGTTCGCCGTAACGTTGGGCCAGTTCTGCAAGCGAGCGTGGAGGGGTCTCTCCGAAAAGAGCCTGCGCGCAGGGTGATTGGTACGCTCCGTTCCCCCTCACCCCGGCCCTCTCCCTTGGGGAGAGGGAGTCACCGTCGGCTGCAGATCGGGTATCTGTTGATTCCGGGAGTTTCTCGCTTTTCCCCGCTTGCGAGGAAAGAAGTGACGGACCGGGAGTGGTTTGAGCCGGAGTCGAGGACAGAATGCCTTTCTCCCTCTCCCCAAGGGAGAGGGCCGGGGTGAGGGGGAGGTGAGCGTCGCCAACCCCAGGCGACTTCGACTCTCCCGAGCGCTCCGCTTGCGCTCGCGCGACCCATTCATGCCACAGCTTCAGTGCGGAGTTGGTGTCCTTCTCCGTCTTTTCCAAATACGCCGCCCATTGCTTCAAGAACTCCGGCCCGAGCGCCGCGTTGGTGGATGCGCCCGGAGTGCTTTCATTCGTCACTTTAGTCCTTTGCTCCCGTAAACGCGGTTCGGTCGCAGCAAGCAGATACTCGGCCGCGCGCGACCGGGCTTCGCGGAGCAACTGCGTATTGGCTTCGGCAATCAACCCGTTGACGCGCCGCTGCTGCTCGTCGATCCGTTTGCGATGCGCCGCGAGCCGCTCGATTTCCTCCGGTCGGCCGAGCGGGCGTTCCTGCCAGCGCGCGACGACCTTGAAGTTATCCATCGTGTGCGTGCTCTTGAAGATGCCGGCCAACGCGTAGTAGTCCCTGGCCGGCACCGGATCATACTTGTGATCGTGGCACCGCGCGCAGCCGACGGTCAGGCCCATGAACGCGCGGCTGGCGGTGTCCAGTTGTTCGTCGACGATGTCCATCTCCATTTTGACCGGGTCGTCCTCGGCGAGCATCTTGGGACCGATGGTCAGAAAACCGGTGGCGATGATCCGCTCGTAATCCCGGGTGGCGCCCGCCGGCGGAAGGAGGTCTCCCGCGAGTTGCTCCAGGATGAACTGGTCGTAAGGTTTGTCGGTGTTGAAGGCGGCGATCACATAATCGCGATATCGCCAGGCGCTGGCGTAAGCGAGGTTTTCGTCCATGCCATTCGAGTCGGCGTAACGCGCGACGTCCAGCCAGTGCCGCCCCCAACGCTCGCCGTAGCGGGGCGACGCCAGCAACCGCTCGATGACTCTGGCGAATGCGTCCGATGATTTGTCCGCCAAAAAGGCATCGACTTCGTCGGGTCTTGGCGGAAGTCCTATGAGGTCGAAGGTCGCGCGTCGAAGCAAGGTGCGTTTGTCAGCGGGCGAAGCCGGGTGCAGTCCGTGCTCTTCGAGTTTGGCGAGAGTGAATCGGTCAATAGCCGTGCGCGGCCACGTAATGTTTTTCACAACGGGGGCGGACGGATTTTCGATGGGCTGGAAGGCCCAATGAGGCTGGGCGTTTGACTCCGCGGCGAGAGGTGAGAGGCTCGTCGCAAACAGACTCACCAGCGCAATCTGGATTGATCTTTCGAGCGACACAAAACCGAGCCGGTAAATATCACCCTGGACCGCGATCCAGGTCAGACGGAGGATCTTCATGCCTTCTCAAAAGTTCTGAGGAAGGCAATAGCTTCCTGTCGCGTGGGGAATGTGGCTTCGATCTTCGCCCCATTGTTGAAACGAACGAGAATCTCAAACATCTCGCGCTGTTCGGCTTCTTCTCCCAACCGGTAGGCCTTCTCTTCTTCGATCAGGTAAGAAATGGCGCTCTTGATGTCGGAGCACTCGACAGTCTGACCTCGTAGAACAGCTAAACGCACCGAGACGACACCGCGAAGCAGTGATGCTTCCAGCTGCGATTGAAACCCCGCCACGCCAGCGGCGTGCAGCCGGTAAAGCGACTTCAAAAACTTGTCTATTGACTCTGACTGCGGCAGTTCCTCCCATTGCGCGATCTTCCGCTGAAATTCCTCCTCACTCGTCACGCGGTCCACGGATGAAGCGTCAATTCCAATCTGCTGGAACGCCTCGATGATGGATTCGTACGGGATGTGAAGGACGGAGAAACCTTTCGATTCAAGCTGCGCCAGCGCATTGCGCGTGAACTCGCCCGAGGGCACCGCGCCGCAGAACGGCTGACTA
The DNA here is from genome assembly GCA_016871535.1 of Verrucomicrobiota bacterium. Classification (NCBI taxonomy): domain Bacteria; kingdom Pseudomonadati; phylum Verrucomicrobiota; species Verrucomicrobiota bacterium. The sequence goes on along the minus strand of VHCZ01000004.1, from coordinate 40,920 downwards.
CGTGCGAAGGTCAGCGCGATCGGCAAGACTGCGGCTTCTATTTCCTGGACCTTGTTCTTGGAATGCTTGGTGTATCTGCGCCACGCGGATTCGATGAATGCAACGGGAACACCGAGCTCATCTTCTGTCCCGCCTCGCTCAAGCACGTAGTCCAAGTCGTGACGATTGCCGTAAGAATCCCGCCACATCACTTTTGACAAGTCTCTGCCGCCTTGCTTCGCCCTCGCGCGCCGCGGCTTCTTGAAGTCGAGATATAGTCCGTGCTTATCCGCGATGCTCCTGAGCATGTGGCGAACAAACTGCTCGAAGACGTCACCGATGATTTGTCCCCACCGATGAGCGTAGGATTCAGCCATAGGTCAACCGCGAAGCCACAGATGACCTTCGCACAGCGGCACGCGATGTTTGCGATTCTTCCACTTGGTATTTCGGTCTCGGAGTTTCCGGAAGGTCCACGACTCAAATCCCGCAGCCTGCGCGAGCTTGCCGAGCCAATCGATGACCGGCACGTAAACGCCATAAGGCGCAGAATCGCCAATCACGAAGCAAACCTCACACGGTGATGCGCACACGCGGCGCAGCGCCCGCCACACCTGGGCCAAGTCGAGGAAGTAGCAGGCGATCATGTTGTTGTAGGTCTTCTTGCCGCCCCGCTCCAGCCGTACCGCCGAGAGCTCGCCGCAGACCGGCACAATCTCATCACGGATGGGTGCAAGTTCCGGCGACGCCAGCACGTTGTCCAGATTCACTGAGTTCGGCGGTACGTGCTGCGAGCAGGCGCGGATCAGATGTCTTCTCACCGCCTCCTGTAGATCGCCCCACCCACGAATCTCGCCCATGAACGCCATCTCTAGCCGCGTCGCGTCGGCGTAATCGTAGTTGTTCGCGTAAGGCGGTGACGTAATGACGAGCGTGGCCCAGCCACCCGGAACAGTCCCGCACGTTCGCGCGTCGTCCGCATGCAATTTCGCCAACGGCTTGGCCCGACGCGCCATAAAACGGATGTCACTCGCAATCGTCAGGACTGCGTTGTGCAGCGCGGTTTCAGGAGACGGAGGCGCCGTCTTGCGTCGGCCCGGCAACACGTATTGCCACGGCGCCGTACCCGCTTCGGACGTGACGCGCAAGGCTGACACTAAAGCCATCCAAAGCAACTCCGCTTCGCGCGTGCCATCCTGTTCCTTTTCAACGGCCTGACGGAAGCGATCCAGAAAATCGAGCGTCTCAGGACCGAAACATTTTTGGATGAGTTCCGGGTAATCGTTTGCAGCCTGCGCCGTTCTGGCGAACCGAAACACGCGATCCGCCTTGGCTAGAAACCGCTCCGGGTCGGCGGTGTAAGCAAGTTTGGCCCTGGCGACGCGATGAACAAATGGATGCGCCTCCAACCCGTAAGATTCGACGCCCATCTCGTCACATGCGAGACACGTCGTGCCCGAACCGACGAACGGGTCGAGCACCCGCAGTTCTTGGCCCTTTCGTTCGGCCAGCAACCACTTCACCCACTCCGCCGAAAAGCCCGCACTGTAGCGAAACCAACGGTGAATCGGAAGCCGCAAGTTGTCGAGAAAGTTGGATGTGTGCCCAACTACTTCTAGCGCGGGACGAACTTCATCGGCGTCGTCCGACTCAAACAAGTCGAGAACCGCTTGCTCGTAATCTTCGCGAAGACGCAGCAACACGTTATCGGCTCCCTGTCCCGGTGGATATTTCAGCGATTCTGCCATGCGTTCGGCCGATGTTGTTCCTTGATTCTTTCGCCTTCATGCCATTTCGAGTTACGTGAGGTCTTCTTGGCAAGCATCTTCCTGTATTGCCGAAACTTCGCTTGGAGTTGCATAGGTTCGCGGCGGAACGGGATGCACCTATCTCTTTTCTTAGCCGCTCCTCGGAGCGATTCCTTGTGCCTCTTCGCCGTGAACGAGCGAACGATTTGGTTCAAGACAGCCACTGCGATCTTCGTGAACTCGTAGTCGTTCATTTGCCGAACGTTTTACCAGGGTTCAGGAGCAAGCGCCGCAAGAAATTGTCGCTTCGGCCGCTTTCACGCCCTGCTTTGTCAGCGCCTTTCTGGACGAACTCGCGGGACTTTTCTTGCATTTCTTGGCGCCGGGCTTCTTCCCCGCGTAGTCAGCTTTGGCTGCGACCAGAATGCGCCCACCCTCGGTCGTACTTCTTCAATACGCTGCTATGCTCTTACACCTCAGCCAGCGGTTCCGGCGCGTCGCCGAACTTGCCGAGGCGCACGTCCATCTTGTCCATCATCGAAAGATAAAGGCGGCACATCTGGCGCTCCGGTTTCTCTTTGAAATCCAGCACGCGGCCGCCTTTGACGCGGCCGCCCGCGCCTCCCAGCATCACGACCGGTAACTGCGTCGCGTCATGGCTGCCGGTCAGCATGCTCGACAGGAAGAGGAGCATCGTATTGTCGAGCGCCGTGCGTTCGCTTTCTTGAATGGCGTCGAGCTTGCGCGCGATGTACGCGACTTGCTCCAGGAAAAACTGGTTCACCTTCAGCCAGTCCGAGGTGTCCGAGTGCGAGAGCAGATGGTGAATCATGTAATCCACACCGAGGTTCGGGAAGCGCAACGAAGAATGGTCGTTGTTCAACTTGAGCGTGCAAATGCGCGTCGTGTCGGTCTGGAACGCGAGCACCAGAATGTCGCACATCAAGCGCATGTGCTCGCCGATGTCCTGCGGGATGCCGTCCGGCGGGCGCGGGATGTTCGGCTGCGCCAGCGTCGGGCGCCAGCCCTGCAACTCGCCCTTCTGGCCGGCTTGCTCGATGCGTTGCTCCACGTCGCGAACGGAGTCGAGGTATTCGTCGAGCTTGCGCCGGTCCGTGGTGCTGATGTGGCGCCGGAGGTCGTTCGCGTCAGCGAGAACCGCGTCGAGCACGCTTTTGTCGCCGCGTTGCGCCTCGTCCTTGAAGAGCCGGTCAAAGGCGAGCGCAGGATAAATCTCCAGCGGCGTCGGCGTAGTCGGCGAGGTCCACGAGATGTGCGAACTGTAAAGCATCGAATAGTTTTTGTGCACGGACGGATTCGATTTCTCGCAACCGAGCACGAGGCTCGGCACTTTGGTCGAGTGCCCGTAACGCTGCGCCAGCAATTGATCGATGCTGGTGCCGGATCGAATCTCGCCGCCCGAGGCCAGCGGCGCGCCGGAAAGCAGATTCCCCGTCTGGGAACTGTGGATGTTGCCCTTGAGGGCCTCGGCATTGTAGAGGCCGCGGATGAAGAGCATCTTTTCGCGGAAGTCAGTGAGCGGCGCGAGGACCTTGCCCAGTTCCATGTTCTTGCCTTCGCCCTTTGCCCACCATTCCTTGCTGTGAAATCCGTTCCCAGCGAAAAGGACTGCCAAGCGCACGGGGGCCTCGCTGGCGGGCCTGGTCACCGTGGGCGTGTCGCCCCAGACGTTGAGCGATTCCAGCCAGGGCAGCGCCATGGTGACGCCGACCCCGCGGAGAAACGTGCGACGGGAGAATTGGTGTGTGGTCATAAGCGTAATTTGGTGCTCGCTTAATAATGCTCCCGACGCAGGTGGGCCGCAAGTTTTTCGAGGACCTTGAAACGCTTGATTTATATTTGAGCGCGCTGGCGCACTGGCGAAGATAATCGGCAAAAAGTCGTTGATTCCTTAAACTTACGAGCATGAAACTCGACGAACTTCTTCCCGTTCTTCACAAGCTGCCCCGCGCCGACAAATATCGAGCGGTTCAATTCCTGACTACGGAACTGGCGCAGGCTGAAGGAGGCCTGCTGCAAGGCTCGGAGTATCCCGTATGGTCCCCCTTTGAGGCGCACGACGCTGCCGCTACCCTGACTCAATACCTACGCGACGAAACGCAACTCAACTGAGTCATGGCTGCCCGCTTTGCCTACCTGCCGATTGCTTCAGGGCGTGGCGATGCCGCGCTCATGCCGGTTGTGCCGCTGCAACTGCGATTCAAGGACAATGAACCGATGCAGGTCCACGGACTGCTCGACTCTGGTGCGACGGTCAACGTGCTCCCGTACGGACTTGGCGTGCGGCTTGGCGCGGTGTGGGAAGCCCAAACGACCCGCGTAACGCTTGCAGGAAACCTAGCCGCGCAGGAGGCGCGCGCCTTGCTGGTCGAAGCGCAGGTGAGTAACTTCCCACTGGTGTCGCTCGTCTTCGCGTGTACCCGCTCCGAAAATGTACCCTTGCTGTTGGGGCAGGTGAATTTCTTCGAAGAGTTCGATGTTTGCTTCCACCGCTCCCGACGGCAGTTCGAGATTGAACCTGCGCGCAGATGAAAAACGCCCTGCGGGCTCCGAATTCACTCCTCCGCCGTGAATTCGCGGCCTCGAATCTCTCGGAATTGCCGGCTCCGGACGATCGACTCGACGGCCATGACAATCCGATAATCGTTTGATTTCAAACGCGCCTGGATTTCCGTGAGCAACGGTTCGTCTGACAACTGCACGCCGCGCCCCAGCGCGTAGCCGAGCAGTTTCCGGCAGAATTGTCGGAGAAAGGCATCGCGGCGCTGGGTCAACAAATACTGGCGCAAGCCATCGATGCCGTTGAACTCCGCACCATCCATCGCTTTTACACGGGTGTCGATGGGGCGATCCCCCAGGTCCTTCTCGCGGCGGCGGCCGATGGCGTCGAAACTTTCGAGCGCGTAGCCGTACGGGTCGATGCGCGCGTGGCAGCGAAGACAATTCGGATCGGAGGTGTGCTTCTCGACAAGTTGCCTCACGGTCAAACCTTCCGTGGCGGTTTCGTCTTCCGGCAGACGCGGCACTTCTTTGGGCGGGCGCGGGAGTTTTTCGCCGAGCAACACTTCCACGAGCCAGTTGCCGCGCAAGATTGGGCTGGTGCGCGAGGCGCCGGATTGTTTCGCCAGCGTCGCGGAAAGTCCGAGAATGCCGCCGCGCGAGAATTTCTTCACGCCTTCCACGCGCCGCCAGTCCGCGCCCATCACGCCGGGAATTTCGTAGTGCCGGGCCAGGGCCTCGTTCAAAAAAGTGTAATCGGCGTCCAGGATGTCCAGGACGGAGCCGTTGCGCTGGAACAAATCCGTGAAGAACTGGATTGGCTCTTCATACATTGCGCCGCGCAAATCGGCGAACGTCGGGAAATGCCGTTCGCTCTTTTCGTCCAATTCATCGAACGCGTAAACGTGCAGCCATTGGCAGGCGAACTCCGTGGCCAGCCTGCGCGCGCGCGGGTCCCGCAACATGCGCCGGGCTTGCGCCGCCAGCACGTCCGGATCGCGTAAGCGGCCGGCCGCGGCCACCTGGCGCAATTCCGCATCCGGCATCGTGGACCAGAGAAAATAGCTGAGCCGGCTGGCCAATTCCCAATCTGAAACCGGCGACGGTTCCACGCCGGGGCCAGGCTTCTCCAATCGATACAAGAAAGCCGGCGAGACGAGCACACGCGCCAGCGTGAGACGAACCGCTTCCTCGTGGGGCAACTCCTGCTCGCGCAACTTCTGGTAGAGAGCGCGCAATTCGGATTTCTCCGTTTCCGCCAATGGACGGCGATACGCGCGGTCGGCGAACTCGATCACGGCTTCGACGTGCTTCGGCTGCGTTTCGAGGAGCAACTGGCGGAAGGCGGCGGCGCGGTCCTGGATGGGCTTGCGGAGCGGCTCGAAGACTTTCGGGTCGGCGTCCTGCGTCGCGTATTGCCAGAGTTGTTCGAAGGCGTCCACGAGCGTGAGCGCGTCGTGGCTCACGTAGTGCAAGTCGTCCCAGAGCCCATTGAGCTTCGCGGTCTGCGCGTCGTCGAGCATCAACCGGCGCAAGTGTTCGTCCTCGCGATAAAAAAGCGTGAGCGTCACGACTTCATCCACGGGCACGATCTTCGTGTAGCAAAGCGCCGCAGGGAAGATTGTGCGGAACGCGTTGAAATCCGCTTCGATGCGGCGGCGCGCCTGGCTGCCTTCGTTGACGACGATGGGCGTGGCGTGGGAAGTCCGCCGGTTATTCGACGTCCACATGCCGTTGACTTGCGCCACGGTCAGCTCGCTCGGCAGCAAACCCAATTCGCGCTCGGGTTTCATCGTGAGCGCCTGCAGTTGAACGCTGCCTTCCGCGCCCGTATCGGAATGAAGTCTTCCCGTGGTTACAAATTCGCAGCCTTCGACAAGATCAGCCGGCAAGCGAATCTCAAGGACTGAAGGCGCCTGGAGGCAAAGGCTCGCGGAGTCGATGGATTGGCCGTTGGGGTGGCGGCCAAAGAACGCTGGAGCGAGAGACCATTCGCCGTTCTCGATTTCGGATTTCGGATTTCGGATTTCGGATTTTTGGCTGCGTTCCCGCTCACCCCGGCCCTCTCCCGCTGGGAGAGGGAGTGTCGTGTTCCGCGATGTGGCAGGGCTGGACGGGTCTGGATTGTTGGAAGCCGGCCTGCGCTTCTCCCTCTCCCCTGGGGCCCCTGGGGAGAGGGCTGGAGTGAGGCGGAAGGGCGCATCCGTTTTCGTGGAAGCCGAAGTGCTCGCCGAGTTTGCAGTTCCCCGGATTATCCCGCTGAACAGTGGCCCACTCAGGGAAGCCAATTGTCGATAAAGCGCCGCATCCGGACTGTCCTTGCTCTCCGGCGGTCCGGAGGTGAGCAAGCGCTGTAAGTCCTCGGCTAACTTCTGCTTTTCCTCCGTGCGCTCCGAAGATTGCCAACGCGCCAGCAAAGAACCGGCGGGAATCACCGGTCCCAACTCGTTGCCGCCCTGATCAGGCTCGGTGTAGAAGTGCCAGATCCCCTCATTGCCGAAACGGTCGGCGTGCGGGTTGCCCGCGGTCACGTCATCCGACACATCGCGCGCCAGGTTCCATTCACGCCCGCCTTCCCCGGTCGGAGAAAGGGACAAGTCGATCCCCGTCAGGTCGCAGGAGTGATTTCCATCGCGCGGGCCGATCAACAAGGACACAAGATCGCCGGTCTGCACCGCGATTCTCTCAATCGGGCCAACTTTGCCTTCTTTGCTGCCTTGAGCGAAGCCACTGACGAGCCGCTGCCGCGTGCTGCCGCGACGCAGTTCCAGCGACCACGTGACGCCGTTGCCGCACTCCGGATGCGCGTGCGTCACTTTTCCTTCCACGCGCAAGGATGTGGCGACTGGACTGCGCCAGCCGACTGCGGCCTGCAACTTCGGGGACGGATGCACGGCCACGCTGCGCGGTTTCATGTTGCCCGGAATTCGCACGTGTTGATCCGAAGAATTGGCCACCAGGAGCGGCGTGCTGTGGCTGCCCCAGCCTTTGACGAAGTCGTAACCCGCGGAGCTTGCGATGGTGTTCGTGAAGTAGGAATCGATCTTCGCTGCGCCGGGTGAACCGAGGCCCAGGAAATCGAGCCAGGCCCCCAGCACGTCGGCCGCGACGCCATGCCGGCTCGCCAACTCCGAGACGTCGAACTTTGTCGCCGTGCCGCTGACTTCCGCCGCAGCCATCAGACATTTCGCGGCGCTGGCAAACACTCGTTCCCGTTGCTGGGCCAGTTCGCGGCTGACCTCGCGCACGTCGCGGAGCAGCAAGTTCGGCCGTCCAGGCGCGACCAGCCGCGGCTGTTCCCAGACCACGAAATCATGGTCGTTCCCATCGCCGGCATCGGCCGCGACCAGATAGAGCGTGACTTCATTGCGGTTCGTGACGGTGGGAATCTTGATCCGAATTTCCTCTTTCGCCGTGAGCGGGTTGACTGGTTCCATCCAGGCTTTGGGGCCGCCCGCTTTCCCGATGTGGCCGACGCTGGCGAATCTCCAGAGCACGTTTTGCCACCGGGCGAACTCAGAGGCCAGGGCCGCTGCGCTGCCCGGTTTGGCTTCGCGCCAGCGCGCACGAAGCGGGTCAAGCAGCAGCGAAGATTGCCTGTCATTCAAGGTGACCCAAAGGTCACGAAGATACTTGGCGCTTAAACCGCGTTTGGCGGCGACTGACGAGGTCAAGCCTGCTTCTGCTTTGGCGCTCCGTTCCCCCTCACCCCGGCCCTCTCCCTCAGGGAGAGAATTCTCCGAAGCGTTTCGCATCTTGAACCCCTGAACCGATTCTTTAACCACGGATTTCGCGGATTTCGCGGATGGAGGAGCGGATTGATCCGTGTAATCCGTGGTTGAATAGGGTTCGTGGGGAGGGTGAGTCTTCTCCCGGGCAGGGATACGGCCGGCGGCGTTCGGATTTAGAGAAACTGCCCCGCCCAACTCCCTCTCCCTGGGGGAGGCCGGGGTGAGGGGAAAGGACGCATCCGATAAAAGCGCTGCCCTGAGTTCAAATGTCGCCTCCAGATATTTGTCCAGAGGCAGACGCCCGCCTTCGTTGGTGTTGAACTTGATTCCCTGCAAATTGACGGACGAGCCGCCTCGCGTGTCTGTGAACTCAGCATAGAACTCGCGAATCTGCGCGAGGATCTCCTCCGTCCAATCGCGCCGTGTGGTCTTGGGCGAAAACCGAATCCCGTCCGGCAACAACACGGCGTGGCCCGTAATCTCTTTGCCGGCGTCCAGATACTTCCTGAGCAACGCCGGAGACATCACGAGCGAATTGCCGGTGTTCATGAAACCTTCGCCCGCCGCGCCATCGACGGGGAACTCGCGCGCCGGATCCAGCGAATCGACGCCCGTCAAATCGCGGATCGTGTAACTGTATTCTCCGTTGGAAAGCCGGCGCAGCACCACGGGGCCCGGATCGCCCGCGCGCGAGCGTGCGATGTCATCAAGCACAGCTCGCACCCAATGAGACAATCGTTCGCGTTGCGCCGGGGTTGGCTGCGGCTTGTCTTTCGGCGGCATCTCATTGTCCGCAAGCTGCTCGGCGACGCGTTGCCAGACTTTCGGATGCCGCTTCACCTCGTCGAGCGACGCAAACCGTTCGAGGTCGAGTTCGCCCTTCTGCTTCTCGGTGGAGTGGCAGCTCAGGCAGAACTCGCCCAGCAAAGGACGGATGCTCTTGTCGAAAAATTGAGGCGTGACGGGAATCTCCGATTGCGCGAAGGCGCCACCGGCAATGGCGGCCAGCGCTAACGGGGCAAGGGAAGCTGCCAGGAAACCACGGACGATCCGAAGAACGCGAAACCCGGCGTTAGTATTGACTCCCGAATGCGCCTGGCGATCTGTCGCTTCCGATCCACACGAGAAATCATCGTTTGGCTTCATGGGATCATCGCGCGGCGCTTTGAACCGGAGGACGGGGCGAATTCGTGCCGTGTGGGAAAAGCCCCCGTAACAAGCTCGATCCTGGCACGCATCGGAACCGAAGTATAAAGCGAGAGGATGGACCGTCAAACCCGATAATCCGCGAACTGCGCCTCCAGCTTTGTCGTCAGGCGCTTCATCTTTTGCTCAAAGACCGGCCTTCGTTTCGAAATCCAGCGCAGTCGTTGCGCGTAGCCACAAATCAAAACAGACTTTTAAGTTGCGCTGGCGGACGGAAGCGGCCTGTAGCATTCTCTGGACGACATGCACAGGAAACCCGCCAGCGCAAAGATTCAGGCGTTGTTCAGAAAATTGCAGGCATTGGTCGAGCGAGGCGTGGGCGGGGAAAAGGCCGTCGCTCAGCGCAAACTGGCGCGTCTCACGGCGCGATACGACCTGAGCGTCCCCGCGACGAACGACACCCCGGACTTGTTCTCCGGCAGATTTGCCAATTCGTCCGCGGCCAGACGGATTTATTCCTTCGAGAGCAATGAGCTGGATGTTGCCAACGCGGTGAAATGGGCGATTGAATCGGCAACCAGAATCCGTTGCGTCCATAAGGGGGCGGATCTTCTGGCCGAGGCGACCCCCGCAACGGCGCGAAAGTTGGTCGAAATCTCCGATCACATCGCGAATAGTTTTCGGGCGTTGTTGGCCAGATTTGGCAAGCTTCATGGCGTTAGCCTTGCGGATCGAAGCGCCTTTCTCCTGGGGTTGTATGACGGGATGATGAACGAAACCCGGAGCGCCGGACAACGATTGCCGGGTCGATTCCACAGCGCGAAGAGGGGAAGAACCAGGAAGTCGCCGGCCAGCGATGCTTCGGGCGTCAATGTTCATCCGTATGCGATTGCGGTCGAGCTCGGCAAACAAATCCGTTTCTCGGTGCCTTTGGACCAAATCACCGCGGAGCTGGAAGTCATGGCGACGAAGTACCTGGCTCAGAGCTAAACCCGGAGGGCAGCCAACGAAGAAGATGAAGTCTGTGTTGCCTTTTGTTCGAAACTCCTGAACCACGGGAGCCTTGAGCGGCGGCGCTGCCTTGCCTATCCTGCTCCCACATTTGAAAAAGCCATCCAACAAGTCCAGGAAACTGGCGCGTCGTGAGGAGAAGCAAACCATGAAAATGAACCGCAGGAGTTTTCTCGCCGCCGGCAGCGCGACCGGAGCGCTGGCCGCCATGCCCGAAGCCCTGGCGCAATGGCAGCCCAGCCCGCGTTACCCCGATCCGCTGTTCAAAATCATCGATCCAGGCTTCGCGAAGTATCGGGTGAACCTCGCCAAAGTGGAAAAGATCGCTTCCGGCATGCGGTGGTGCGAAGGGCCGGTCTGGTTCGGCGATGGCCGCTACTTGATCTGGAGCGACATTCCCAACAACCGCATCATGCGCTGGGACGAGGAGACCGGCGCCGTCAGCGTTTTCCGCAAACCGTCGAACAACGCTAACGGCAACACGCGCGATCGCCAGGGCCGTTTGCTCACGTGCGAGCACGACGCGCGGCGCGTCACGCGCACCGAGTATGACGGCGCGATTACCGTGATCGCGGACCGTTACGACGGCAAGCCGCTGAATTCGCCGAACGACATCGTGTGCAAATCCGACGGCTCAATCTGGTTCACCGACCCGCCGTTTGGCATCCTGAGTTACTACGAAGGACACCTGGCTCGACCGGAATTGCCCACGAACGTGTACCGCTGGGATCCGAAGTCCGAGAAACTGACCGTCGTGGCAGGCGACATCAATCGCCCCAACGGCCTGGCATTCTCGCCGGACGAATCCAAGCTCTACATTGTCGAGGCCGGGGCCAGTCCGCGCGTGATCCGCGCTTACGACGCGACCAGCGGAGGCACACGGTTGTCTGGCGGACGCACGCTGATCACGGCTGAGCCGAACGGCACGCCGGACGGCTTGCGCGTGGACGTCGATGGCAATTTGTGGGTCGGCTGGGGCATGGGGGCGGAGGGATTGGACGGCGTGGCGGTGTTCAACGCGGATGGCAAATTGATTGGCCGCATCGACCTGCCGGAGCGGTGCGCGAACCTGTGTTTCGGGGGGCGTCATCGCAACCGGCTGTTCATGTGTGGGAGCACGTCGATGTTCTCGTTGTTTGTGAACACTCAGGGGTGCGATTAAAACTGTCGGTCAACGAAGTCTTCGCCCTCTCTTCCCGAAGGGGGGGAGGGCTGGGGAGAGGAGGGGCGTTGGATCGGGTCTCATGTTTCCATCGCAGAGTTCGATTGAATCTGGCTCGCGAGGACGCTCGCCCCACCCGGGTTGACGGCTTCTCAGTTAACGACGATGGGGGAGACTCCTGCCGGGCTTTTCTTCGATGGCATTGGCTCGGCAGGAGTCTCGCCCCACCAAGATTGATGAACATTACGCGAGTTGCGCGAATTCAAGTGCAACCGCCAGGGGCCCCGTTACAATGCTTCCATGGACACGAGCATTCGCACGACCTGCACGATGGACTGCCCGGATTCCTGCGCGCTGGAAATCCACGTCGCAGGCGGGCGAATCAAGCGTATCCAGGCCGCCCCGGACGAGTCGAGCAACCATCCCAACACCCAGGGCTTCATTTGTGACAAGATCGGGAAGTTCGATCGCCGCGTCTATCATGAGACCCGGATCCTTCATCCGATGCGGCGCGTGGGACCGAAGGGAGAGGGGCGATTCGAGCGGATTTCCTGGGACGAAGCGATTTCCACAATCGCGTCGAAGTTCCGCGAGATTATCGCGCGTTGGGGCGGCGAAGCCATCTTGCCGTATCATTATGACGGGTCGAATGGCTTGCTGAGCCACGATTTCCTGGATGCCTACCTCTTCGCCAAATTGAGCGCCTCACGGCTGGCCCGCACGCTGTGCGCGGCGCCGGCCAGCGCGGTTGCTTTGGGGATGTATGGCAAGATGCCCGGCGTGGCTTTCCAGGATTATCCGAACGCGCGCGCCATCGTCATCTGGGGCGCCAATCCCAAAGCCTCAAACATTCATCTGGTCCCGTACCTTCGGCAGGCGAAGAAGCGGGGCGCTTTCGTGGCCGTCGTCGATCCCATTCGTAATTTCAACTCCGGCGACGTCGATCTGCACTTGCCGGTTTATCCCGGCGCGGATTTGCCGGTCGCGTTGGCGATGATCCGGCTGTGGAACGAAGCCGGCCGCTTGGATCGCGCGTTCCTCGCTCAAAACGCGGACGGCCTGGAGCCGCTTCTGGCTGCGGCGAACGAATGGTCTCTCGAACGCGCTGCGGCCGCGGCGCGCGTGCCTCCGGGTGACATCGAAAAGCTGGCCCGCGCCTATGCGGTTTCGTCTCCGGCGGTGATCCGAGTCGGCTGGGGCATCGAGCGCAATCAAAACGGCGGGCAGGCATTGGCCGCGGTGATGGCCCTGCCGGCGTTGCTCGGCAAGTTCGGCGTCCGTGGCGGAGGCTACACACTTTCCAACAGCGGCGCGGCGAAGTTGGACACCGCCAAACTCTTCGGCGCGGATTCTCCTCCGACCAAATGGGCGACGCGCGAACTGAACATGAGCCAGTTGGGCCAGTTGCTCACGGACGGTCTCGCGCTGCCGGTGAAATCGCTCTTTGTCTATGACTGCAACCCGGTGGCGACGGCTCCGGACCAGAACGCGATCTTGCGCGGGCTGACGCGCGAGGACCTGTTCACCGTGGTTCATGAACAAGTCATGACGGACACCGCGCGCTTCGCCGACATCTTGCTCCCCGCGGTGACGTTTCTCGAACAACACGAAATCAAGCGGTCTTACGGAAGCTACATCGTCGGCGGAGTGCAACCGGCGATCGAAGCTTGCGGCGAAGCCAGGCCGAACGAGTGGGTGTTCGCACGGTTGGGCCGTGCCCTGGGGTTTTCTGACGAACCGTTCGGCTGGGACACTGCGACGAGCCTGCGGAAGGTCGCGGAGGCACTCAGCCTTTCTGGACAGCCGTGCGATTTCGCGACTGTGAGCCAGGGAGGCGTCCAGCGCTATCCGTTCCCGGGCGGCGGGCCGGTGCAATTCGAGAGTGTGCGTCCCTTGACGGCGGACGGGAGAATCCATCTTACGCCCGGCGCGCTCGGGTCCGCGCCGTTTCAATACTTGCCGGTGAACGATGGCCGATTCCCGCTGGCGCTGGTGAGCGCGTCAAACAACAAGATGATTTCCAGCACGCTGGGCGAGTTCAATTACCCCGAACTCTGGCTTGCAATTCATCCGGCCGACGCCGCCGCGCGCGGAATCGCAGACGGCGATGAGGTGCGGGTGTTCAACGACCTGGGCGAAGTGCACTGTCGCGCGCGCGTCAGCGATCGCCTGCGCGAGGGCGTCTGCGGCATGCCCAAAGGCGCCTGGCGAAAATCTTCACGGAACAGCCAGAGCACCACGGCGCTTTGTCCGCAGCACGTGAACGTGGTGGCCGGCGGCGCGTGTTTCAACGACGCGCGGGTGCAGGTGGAACGCGGTTGACAGGCTGGAAGTCGGCTGAGCCGCAGCTCAGCCCTACCATGAACGGGTAGGGCGGCGCTGCCGCGCCGCAGTTGCATCGGGCTCTACTCCTACTATTTGGCAACCGCGCCGGCTGTGCCGAGGTTACCCGAAGTCTTTCCGTCAGGAGAAAGCTTGGGGTCGGCGGCGGCAATCGCCGGGTCGTTTCTTCCAAGGGAAATGAAATCGGCCAAAATGCGCTTGGTTTCCTTCAGCACCGTATCAACCAACGGCGCTTTTGTTTCGTGCGCCGCATCCTCGTCGTCATCCGTTTTCTTTGGATGGTCCGGGCGGTCGGACTTCTCGGCTGGCTTTGATTGACCCACGGCCGGGGGCAAGCCGGGCTTGTCCGCGAGCGCGAGCGTGATTTCATAGACCGTTTCATTCCCGGGCGGGCGGGCTTTCAATTCTGCCTGGCGAGCTTTGGAGCGGGCTTCGGCGTCCGCCTTTTCTTTGAGCCGTTGTTCCTCGTTCAAAGAAACCGTCCGGTCCGCCAACGCCTTCTTCAATTGCTCGATATCCTCCTTCACGTATTGAAAATCCGGATCGGTTTCGACACGCGCCGACGAGCGTTTCTGAAGCTCCGCCAAATACGGCTGAACCCGGTTGAGCTTTTCGTATTTCGCCGCGGAAATCGTGTCCCAGGGGAGTGCGTTCTCCAGAGCCGATTCGCCGACGTCCGCGTGATTGTTCAGTGAAGGAAGGATGATGTCCGGCGCCACGCCTTTCAACTGCGTGGAAGAGCCGCTGGGCCGATAGAACTTTCGAATGGTGACTTTGACGGCGCCAGGACTGATCGTCGAGCGCCGGAATGCGGCAATCCGCTTGAGATCGATCAATTGCTGCACCGTTCCTTTGCCGTGAGTGGATTTATCGCCCACGACCACAGCGCGCTCGTAATCCTGCAACGCTCCCGCCAGGATTTCCGACGCTGAGGCGCTGAAACGGCTCGTCAGCACCACGAGCGGTCCGTCGTAAAGAACCGATTCGTCTTTGTCCGAATCTACGTGCTTCTGGCCGTCGTGGTCTTTGACCTGGACGACCGGGCCTTCCTTGATGAACAAACCGGTCAAATTGATCGCTTCCTCCAGCGAACCGCCGCCATTTCGGCGCAGGTCCAGAATCACGCCGTCCACGTTCTCGCTGGTTAGTTTCCGCAAGAGCAGCGCTACGTCGCGGGTCGTGCTCTTCCGGGGGCCGTCGTCGTCATCCTTTTTCCCGGTCAAATCCATCTGAGCATAGAACGAAGGCAGATCAATCACGCCGACGCGAACCTGTTTTCCGGTCGTGCCGGGGAAATCGATAATCTTGGCCTTGGCCTCTTGATCTTCCAGTTTGATCTCATCGCGAATCAGACTGACGACTTTGCGGACGGACGGATCGGGCGCGTCGGCCGGGATGATGGTGAGGCGCACTTCGGTGCCTTTGCGGCCGCGAATCATTTCCACCACCTTGTTCAATTTCATCTCGACCACATCGACGGGCTCGTTTGTGCCTTGGGCCACGGCGATGATCCGGTCGTTCTCTTTGAGTTGTTTGCTCTTTTGGGCCGGCCCGTTGGCCACCAGCGATTGAATCTTGCAGTACCCGTCCTCCGAACGGAGCAGCGCGCCGATGCCGGTCAAGGACAGGCTCATGTTGATGTTGAAGGTGTCCAACGAAGATTTCCCCATGTAATCCGTGTGCGGGTCAAACACCTGGGCCACGGCGGAAAGGTAAAGCTCCAACACGTCGTCGCGATCGTAATCCTGGAGCGAGCGCAGCAAGCGCGAATAACGCTTGGTGATCTTCGAGGCGATGTCCTCCGATTTTTCCTTGTTCAGCTTGTCCTGGAGGATTTCGTAGCGGAGGTGCTGCCGCCAGAGTTGTTTGGCTTCGGCCAGGTCTTTGGGGCGGGGGGATTTTTTCCGGTCGAGATTGTAGCGATCCGTGCCGGTGAACTCGAATTTCTCCGTGGCGAGCAGTTCACCGACGTAATCGACGCGCTGGGTCAAACGCTGCAGGAAGCGTGAGAAAATGTGCTGGGCCGGCGTGACGTCGCCCTTCTTCTTGAGCAGTTCGTCCAGGTGAGTGCGGTAGAGCGGATTGAATTCGTCGATGTCCGATTGGAGGAAATGCAGGTGCATGCCATCGAGCATCTCAATGTAGTGATCCAGCGCTTTGCTCGACCGCGCGTCGTCGAGTTCCTCCTGCAAGAAATGGTACTGTTCCAAGACCAGGGGAACGATGCGGGCAATATTGGTCTGGTCGGGTGCGACGTCCAGTCTCTGGACGGGCCGGCGGATCGTCTCGAGGAGCACCTGCCGGTTGGTCGGCGAGAACACCAGGGTCGTGTTTCGGGAAACGTCCGGTTCTTTGGTGGCCGCCGGAGCATCTTGCGCGGGCAGGGCTGTTGTCCAAATGAACGCCAGGAGGGAAACGGCTGCGGTCACGCTGCAACCAACGACGCGAATTCGATTTCTCACGTGTATTCTCAGGATAAATTTTACGCGGCACCCTAACACAGCCCTCTGGAATTACACCTTCTATTTTCTCATTTGGGGATTTATTCTACGTCCAATCTGCCTCACGCGCCCGATGAACACGCTTGGACTGGTTGCCCAACTCTGTTGCGCCTCCTTGCTCGCGCCCCTTCCCGGCCTGCCCGCCGCAACCACGGATTACACGGATAACACGGATAAAAAAGCTTTTAGTTCCGCGAAATCCGTGAAATCCGTGGTCCAAGAATCTGTCCAGTCGAAAGCAATTCACTGGGCGTTCCGCCTTTTGAGCAGGCCGGAATTACCACGAACGAAGAATTCTGACCGGGTGCGAACGCCGGTCGATTCCTTTCTGCTGGCGTCTCTCGAAGAGAACGGCCTCACGTTCTCTCCCGACGCCGATCGCCTGGCCTTCTTGCGGCGCGCTTCTCTGGACCTGATTGGTCTGCCGCCCTCGCCCGAAGAACTCCATTCCTTCCTCACCGACCCGCGACCCGATGCCGAAACGCGATGGATCGATCAATTGCTCGCTTCGCCGCACTTTGGAGAACGCTGGGGCCGCCACTGGCTGGACGCGGCGGGCTACGTCGATGTGCTCGGCGGCGACAACGACGCCGGCACGGTCAAGCTCGGCGAAGGCAAATGGCTCTACCGCGATTACGCCGTCCGCTCCTTCAATGCCGACAAACCGTACGACCGTTTCCTCCTGGAACAACTCGCCGGCGATGAACTGGCCGACTGGCGCTCGGCGGCGCATTTGACTCCGGACCTCAAGGAACTGCTGGTCGCCACGGGTTTTCTCCGCACCGCGTCCGACGACACGGACGAGAACGAATTGAACACGCTGGACATCCGCCACGGCGTGCTGCAACGAACCGGCGAGATCCTGGCCAACAACCTCCTCGCCCTGACCCTGCAATGCGCCAAATGTCACGACCACAAATACGAGCCGATCTCCCAGCGGGAGTATTACGCGTTCCTCGCGAACTTGAGTCCGGCCTTTGATCCCCAGGCGTGGCTCCAGCCGAAGCAACGGGCCCTGCCGGACGTGTCGAAAATCGAAAAGGCCGCCATCGACCGGCACAACCGCGAGATCGAACAGCAGGTCCAAAAACTGAAGGAACGCCAGGAGGGAATCCGGCGCCCGCATCGAGAACGGCTTTTTGAGGCCCGGTTGAATTCGATCCCGGAACCGATCCGGAACGATGTCCGGAAAGCGCTGGAAACCGAGGCGGAGAAACGCAGCGAAGTCCAAAAGTACCTCGCCGGGAAATTCGAGGCTGCTCTCAAGGTTAAGTCCGAAGAAATCTCCGCGGCCCTGAGCGGGAAGGAAGTTGCGGAACTGGCCGATCTCGACCGCCTGGTCGCCGGCTTGCAGAAACAGCGTCGAACACACGGAATCATCCAAGCCGTGTACGACACCGGGTTGCCGTCACCGTTCCATCTCTTGCGCCGCGGCAATCACGAGACACCGGGCGAAGAGGTGCAACCGGGATTCCTCACGGTGCTGTGCGCGGAGGAAGCAAGTGCCGCAGTTGAATCAAGCAGCTCTGAGGCACGCGGGCTTGTTCCTTTTCGCGAACATGCGGCTCGTAGTCCCGCGTTTACGTGGCCCGGACCGCCTAAAGGCGGGACTACAAGCGCCTTGCCCCGGCAAGCGGTTGACTCTAGTCGCAATTTACTCGCCGGTTCCAGCGGACGGCGGCTGGCGCTGGCCCGCTGGCTGACCGATCCCGATTCCCCGGCCAGCACGCTCGTCGCTCGAGTCTGGGTGAATCGAATCTGGCAGCACCTCTTCGGTCAGGGCATCGTCGAAACCAGCGATAACTTCGGCCTCTCCGGCTCCGGGCCGACCCATCCGCAACTCCTCGACTGGCTGGCGTCCGAATTGATCCGGCAAGGTTGGCGCACCAAACCGATCGTCCGGTTGATCATGAATTCCACAGTGTACCGCCAGTCTGCGACCGCGTCTGAAAATCCGAGCTCAGATCCCTCGAATCGACTCTTGTGGCGCCAGAGATTGCGCCGGCTGGAATCGGAGATCATTCGCGACGCCATCCTCGCCGTGAGCGGCAAGCTTGACCGCACGGTGGGCGGCGCGCCGATCCCGCTGGAGAGCCGGACGGACGGCTTGATCGTGGTCAACGCGAAGCAGATCGCGCGAGCTTCAGACTTGGGGCGGCGCAGCCTCTACATTTTGGCGCGCCGGAATTATCATTTGTCCCTCCTCAACACGTTCGACCAACCGATCGTCGCGACGAGTTGCATCCGGCGCTCTCCGGCCGCGGTCGTTTCGCAGTCACTCACGATGCTGAATGATGCGTTCGTCCTGGAGCAAGCCGGGCACTTCGCGGATCGAGTGTCGCGAGCCGTGCCGAGTCAGTCGACGGAGGATCGAATTCGGCTGGCGTTTGAACTGGCGCTGACGCGGCCGCCCAACACCGAGGAACTTCGGTGGTGCAGCCAAATGCTCCGGCAAACCGCGGAGCGCTTTCAGATTGAAAATGTCTCACCCGGCGAAGCAGCAACCAGAGCATTGCCCCAATTGTGTCACACGCTTTTGAACACCAGCGAGTTTCTCTTCGCGCCTTAGGGGTTCATTTCAATACCGCTTGGTGAATTTTTTGCGGGATTCTTCGTCGGCGGGTGGGGGCGTTGAAAGAGAGGATGCCGAAGCCGCGGCGTCGCAGACGGATTCAGATTGCGGTTGGGCTTTGGCGGTCGAAGGCGCCGGTTGAGGATTCTCGACGGCCTGGACGAACGACATGCGCAGCGAAGTCAGGCTTTGTTTCAGCAGACTGGCCTCGTTCTTGTTGAGATTCCCGCGGGTTTTGACCTCCAGCATTTCCAACTGGTCGATCAGCATCCGGGCGGAGTCGATGTCCTGGATGGTTTCGCCCGTTTCCGGATGGGGAACGCGTCCGAGGAACATCAGCGCCATGTTGGTTTGTTGAATCACCAGGTTCGCAAAAAGCGCCGAAGTCATTTCCTCCTGGCTCAACGGGGCAGCATCTTTCTCAGGCAGATCGGTCGAGCTCATGCGTTGTCCTGCTTTCGGTGGCGTCGAATCTCCGCGATCAAGAAATGGACGAGATGTTTCAGGCGGTTTTCGAGGTTCGTGGCTTCCAGGATGGTCTGACGATCCGTGGATTTCGGGAGCAGCGTGCAGGACACCAGGTCGGCGAGCTGGTCCGGATCCCGCAGTTTCACCAGGTATTTAATCACTTGCTTCAAGGAGAATACGGGCGCGGCGGCGTCCTCGCTCGCTTCTTCGAGTTGGCGAAGTTGCTTGAGCACGTGGACCGGAAGATCAAGGCCTTGCTCAAGCCGCTGCGCGACCAGCTCCAGAACTTTCGCGCTGAGCGCATCCACCGCCACACTGTCGCGCCCCGTGGTGTGAAGGGGCCGGATGCGCTGAACGCGGTACGGTTTGTAACGGACCACTTCGGCCAGTTCGACCCGCGTGATCCCCTGCAAGATGAGATGAGAAGTGCCGTCGCGATTGGAGATGGAGGCGCGGATGAGGCCCAGCCCGCCGATGCCGGAGGGAGTTTCGCGCGCGCGGCCCGTTCGCTGCATTGCGACGGTGAACATGCGATGAGAATTGAGCGCGTCGGAAAGCATCTTCCGGTAACGAGTCTCGAAGATGTAGAGCGGCAGCATGGCCTGCGGGAACAGCGTCGCGTTCGGCAGGGTCATGACCGGGACCTCGCTGGGCAATTGCATGAATACAATTTAGGAAGAATCGTCGGTTATTCAAGCGAAGATGCGGGCTTGCCAAACCAGGTCAATCCAAGCATCGTGCTCGTGTTATGAATTCTAAAACGGCGGCCGCATTCTTGTTCATGATTGCCCTGGTTCTGGGAGGCGGGCTGTTCTATCGCCATAAGATGTCGGTCGAGGAAAAGAAGAAGGATACGGCGACGATTCAGCAACTGTCCAACACCGTGGCCGAAACCACGATGAAACTGGAAGAGCAAAAACTGGTGAATCTGAGTTTGGAACGCGATTTCGCGGCGCAGACCGATGAACTCAAAAGCTTCTCGAACCGGCTGGCCTCCACCACGGCCACGTTGGACAAAACCCAGGCGGATGCCAAAGCCGCGGCCGAGGTCGCAAAAGCCGAAATTCTCAAGCGCGACGCCGAGATCGCACGATTGGAAGCCGATCGCGATGCCTATACCAAGAAGATGGCGGATTTGACCGGCAAGATCGGGAACCTCGAAACACTGATTGCCGACACACAGCGAAAACTCGAAGCCTCGGAGGGCGACCGGGATTTTCTGCTCAAAGAACTCAAGCGCCTGCAAACGGAGAAGGCCGAACTCGAGCGTCAATTCAATGATCTGGCGTTGCTCCGGGATCAGGTGCGCAAGCTGCGCGACGAGTTGTCGATCACTCGCCGCCTGGAATGGATTCGCCGCGGCCTTTACGGCAGCTTCTCGAAGGGCGGAGAATTGTTGCAGAAAGGCTTTGCCGCCGCGCCGACGCAGACCAATTACAATCTGAACGTCGAACTCACGCGCGAAGGAACCATCCGCGTCATTCCTCCGCTGACCAACGCCCCGGCGACCAATGTGCCTCCGCGCAAATGACGCATCCGGCTGCGCTTTCGGATTCCTTCGGCCGCGTGATGCGCGATCTGCGCGTCAGCCTGACCGACCGCTGTAATTTTCGTTGCCTCTATTGCCTGCCGGAAACCGAGGAAGCGGCCCATTTCTACCGGACCAAGTTCGATCCGCAACGCAACCCCAATCCGCCGACCTCGCGTTTGCCGGACTGGAAGCCGCGGTCGGAAATCTTGAGTTTCGAGGAGATCGAACGGCTCGTGCGGCTCGCAGTCCAACTGGGCATTCTAAAGGTCCGCCTGACGGGCGGCGAACCGTTGCTGCGGCAGGGGGTGGAAATCCTGGTCGGCAAGCTCGCCCGCATTTCGGGCCTTGAAGATTTGGCGATGACCACCAACGGCTTTCTCTTCCTGCGGAAAGCCGGGGCGCTCCAAGCCGCCGGGCTCCGGCGAATCAGCTTTAGCCTCGATTCGTTGGATCGAGACAATTTCAAGAAAATCACCGGGCGCGACGGCCTGGGCGAAGTCTTGAGTGGGATCGCCCGCGCGCAAGAGATCGGGTTGAATCCCGTGAAAGTGAACGCCGTGATCATTCGCGGCATCAACGATCATGAGATCGAAAACCTGGCGGAGCTGGCGCGAAAACGGAACCTCAGTTTTCGGTTCATTGAATTCATGCCGTTGGATTCGGGGCGCGCTTGGCTCAAAGATCTGGTTGTTCCTGGACGGGAGATCCTGGGCCGCCTGCAGGCGAAATTCACGCTCCGTCCGGTTCCATCTGCCAATCCTTCCGAGACCGCGCGGCGGTGGCGTTTCGAGGATGGACGCGGCGAAGTTGGCATCATCGCCCCGGTCACGGAACCTTTCTGCGGCCACTGCAACCGCATTCGTC
The DNA here is from genome assembly GCA_016871535.1 of Verrucomicrobiota bacterium. NCBI lineage: Bacteria > Pseudomonadati > Verrucomicrobiota > Verrucomicrobiota bacterium. The sequence continues at coordinate 19,344 of VHCZ01000004.1, read as the reverse complement.
TGACGGCCGACGGCAAGATTCGGACCTGTTTGTTCAGTCTGCACGAACACGACGTGAAAGGCCTTTTGCGCGGCGGCGCGGCGGACGAGCAAATCGCAGAGGCGATTCGAGGGATCGTCTGGCAAAAGGAAGCGCGCCATCACATTGGCGAGCCGGATTTCGTGCAGCCCGAACGCAGCATGAGCTGCATTGGGGGCTAACCTGCGCCAGACCGTCATTATGGGTTTCCCCTGCCCATGAGTCTCAAGACTTCGTTGCTCGTAATTCAACAGCGTTGGAGACCCTATCTCGGCGGCGGAAAGTTGCACGGTCGCGGGAGCGATTCATGCCCATGATTCCAAAAGTCAAAATCTGCGGCGTTACCAATCTTCCGGATGCGCTCGCCGCCGTGGACGCCGGCGCCGACGCTTTGGGTTTCATGTTTTACGCGAAGAGCCCGCGCTGCGTCTCCGAACACGCCGCAGCCGAAATCATCCGAGCCTTGCCGCCGTTCGTGGCGAGGGTCGGAGTCTTCGTGAATGCCGACCAAGAGACGGTCGGAAGGGCGGTGGAATCTTGCGGGTTGGACACGCTGCAATTTCATGGCGACGAGCCGCCTGATTTTTGCCGGAAATTCCGAGCGGCGGTGATCAAAGCCTTCCGAGTTCGGGACGAGACATCGCTGCAAACGATGGCGGCATATGAAACCGAAGCCTGGTTGCTCGACGCGTTCGTGCCGGGAAAACTGGGAGGAACCGGCGAACGATTCAACTGGGAGCTCGCCAGACGCGCGACGACGCTCAGCCGGAGAGTCATTCTGGCCGGGGGCTTGACACCGGAGAACATCCGCGAGGCGGTCCGTCAGGTGCGGCCTTACGGGGTGGACGTGTCCAGCGGCGTCGAAGTGGCGCCGGGGAAAAAGAATCCCGGGAAAGTTCGGGATTTCATCGCCGCAGCCAAAGCAGCCCTCGAATGAAATGGCCGTCAGTGGGGCGAGGCTCCTGCCGAACCAATGCCATCGATGAAAAAGCTCCGCAGGAGCGTCGCTCCATCGTGGTTAACTGAGGGGTTACCCGTCGCCCAGCGCATCCACAAATTGGCGGTGATTCCGTCCTCGTAGCGCAGAGTTGCACTCTGCCGTATCGCCGAATCGCATTCTGCGAACCGCTGACAAGTCCACGGACCTGGGAGCTTGCGGACGCGATGCCGATTACAAATCGGCGATACAGCAGATTGGAAATCTGCGCTACGGCCACTGATAAACTTGTGGATGCACCGTCCGTCGCCCACTTTCCCCCTTTCTCCCCTGCACGCGTTCCGCTACGTTCGCGCCATGAGTTCAGTCGCCTCAACCCCCGTGCCTGACGCCCAAGGGCACTTCGGGCCGTACGGTGGGCGTTTCGTGCCGGAAACGCTCGTGCATCCTCTTCAGGAATTGGAAGACGAGTACCTCCGGTCGCAGAGTGATCCGGAGTTCCAGCGCGAGTTTCAATACTATCTCCGGGAGTTTTGCGGGCGTCCCACGCCGCTTTACTTCGCGGAACGCCTTACCCAGGAACTGCGCGGGGCGAAGATTTATCTCAAACGCGAGGATTTGCTGCACACCGGCGCGCACAAGATCAACAATTGCATCGGGCAAATCCTTCTGGCGAAGCGCATGGGCAAGTCGCGCATCATTGCCGAGACTGGCGCCGGCCAGCACGGCGTGGCGACTGCGACCGTGGCGGCAATGTTCGGTTTGAAATGCGCGATCTACATGGGGGCCGTGGATTGCGAGCGCCAGGCGTTGAACGTGTATCGCATGAAGATGCTCGGCGCGGAAGTCGTGCCCGTGACCGCCGGACAGAAGACGCTCAAAGAAGCCATCAACGAAGCCATGCGCGACTGGGTGACGAACGTCCGGACCACGCATTACATCCTGGGCACGGCCTACGGCGCGCATCCGTATCCCGTCATGGTGCGGAATTTTCAGCGCATCATCGGGGACGAAGCGCGGCGACAGATTTTGGAAAAGGAAGAGCGCTTGCCAGATTTGTTGGTCGCGTGCGTCGGCGGCGGTTCGAACGCGATGGGACTTTTTTTTCCGTTCTTGAACGACCCCACCGTTCTCATGGTGGGCGTCGAGGCCGGCGGAGAAGGAATTGTTTCCGGCAAACATGCGGCGCGGTTTCAGGGCGGTTCGCTCGGTGTGCTTCAAGGGACGCGCTCCTTTCTGTTGCAGGATGAAGACGGCCAAATTCAGCTCACGCACAGTGTCTCCGCCGGGCTGGATTACGCGGCCGTCGGGCCGGAACACGCGTGGCTGCGCGATCAAAAGCGGGTCGAGTATTCCTATGCGACCGATCGTGAAGCGCTGGAAGCCTTCACCAAACTGGCGCGGCTGGAGGGCATCATTCCCGCTTTGGAATCCGCCCACGCTGTGGCCGAGGTCATCAAACGCGCACCGGCCTTGCCGAAGGATCAGTTGATCATCGTGAATCTGTCAGGCCGGGGAGACAAAGACGTGGCGCAAGTCGCAGGCCGAGTCAAACTGTGAGTTGCGCCTCCTCTCGTTGCTACTGATCGCTGACTACTGACTACCGATTACTTCCGCTTCTGTCCCTCGGCGGCGCGGGCCTGAGCCTCGAAGTAAGCCTCCACCTGCTGGGCCAGTTGCTCAAAGCTCTTCCACCGGCCTGGATTCGTCGCGCGATCCAGATCCAGCAATCCGGAGCGTTCCGCAGCCTTGAAGCAGCCGACGATGCTGTCGCCCCAGTTCTGATAGAAAACTTCTCGAATTCGGTCTTCCGCTTCGTGCAGCAGGATTCCGAGCACATCGTAAGCGGAACAAGCCCTCCGCGATGGACGAGCGATGTCATGCCCGAAGGCGAAAACCTGAGGTTGACACGAATTTCACGAATTCTCACAAATCTGTGCTTGTGGCGAGATGACTTGCTGCGGTTTGCCTGCTTTCAGTTCAACGGGTCTAAATGAACTCCCGAATCGGTTCGCCGTGTTCCACGATGCGCAGCGGCCGGCCTTGATGATCCAGATACGCAGCGTCCAGCGGAACGCCGAAATGGTGGTAGATCGTCGCCGCGATGTCCCCAGGCGTCACCGGGCGCTCGGCGATCTCGCCGCCATCGCGCGTCGTCGCGCCGATCAATTGTCCGTGGCGGAACCCGCCTCCCGCCATCAGCATCGACGACACGACGGGCCAATGATCGCGGCCATCCGTGCTGCCCTGCGTGCCGAGCTTCGGAGTGCGGCCAAACTCGCCCATCGCAATGACCAGCGTATCGTCCAACAAACCGTGCTCTTGGAGATCGCACACGAGCGTGGTAACGAGGTGGTCGAGGACCGGGAGCAATGGGCGCAGCCCGTTCCAGATGCCGCCGTAAGGCGGGATGTTGTCGCCGTGGGTGTCCCAGGTGCCCGATGCGGAGTGATTGCTCAGATCAATGGTGACGAAACTCACACCTGCTTCCACCAGTCTTCGCGCCAGCAAGGCCTGGCGGCACCAATCGTGTTCGCCATAGCGTTCCACGGTTTTCAGCGGTTCCCTGGAAAGGTCGAACGCGGCTCGCGCTCGCGCGCCGGCCACGATGTCGAAAGCCTGCTGGCCGAAGCGGTCCATGGCTTCCATTTGGCCCGTCGCATCCAGCTCCGCGCGCAGTGTGTCCATCTGCTGCGTAAGCGTGCGGCGCGAGCGAACACGGTCCAGGGTCAGCGCGCCCGGGAGCTGGAAAAGCTTCTCAACGTTATTTCCGACGAAGGGATCGAACTGCTTGCCGAGGTAACCGCCCCACGCCACGTGCGATTTGCTCTTCATGTTGAGCACGACATAGGGCGGCATGCCGGGGTGATTCGGCCCGCGCAGCTTCGCCACGACCGAACCGATGGCTGGATACAAATGGCCCTGCGGATTGACGCGCGGTTCGGCGGCCCGATTGGCCGTTTGCATGACCTGATTCGGCTCATGATTGCTCTCCCGGCAATCGACCGACCGGATCAGGGTGAACTGGCCCATCATCGCGGCCTGTTTGGGGAAGTATTCACAAACATGAACGCCCGGCAGCTTGGTGCGGATGTCTTTGAACGGGCCGCGAATCTCGTAGGGCATGTCCGGCTTCACGTCCCAGGTGTCGATGTGCGACGGTCCGCCGGTCATCCAGAGAAGGATCACAGCTTTGTTAGGCTTTATTGGGGCGCCGGTCGCGGAAGATTCAGCGCGAAGCCTGAGCAAGGATGGGAAAGTCAGCCCGGCGAACCCGGCCAAGCCCGCTTTAAGCACGCTGCGGCGGCTGAAGACGGTGAGACCTTCCCGGTCGCGCGCGTTAAGAAAGGTGAAGGCGTGACCATGCGAATGCCTGCGTGGCGCTTCCGTCGGCATGGGGAGAACATACTGGATTGGCTCGCAGGCGCAAACGAAGATTCGAGCAACGCGGGAGCGCCTTAAGGGTCTGCATCTTGCCTGCCTCCCTCGTTTGCCCTCGACGCCAGGAAAAAAGGCAACTCCACGCAACTGCAAGTCAGCCTTACTTTGCCAAAATGAGAATGACGGGCCGAAATGAAATCGTTTTTGCAATTGGTCCGGGTCGTGCTATTTTTAAAGCTCCTTCTCTTCAACGCTGTGGCCCGCTCCGTAAGGAGCGGAGCGGGCATTTTTTTTGAAGCAGCGCGGGCGTCCTCGCCTGCGGGTTCAAGGGGCGTCCTGCCCAGTTTCCGAGCGGCGAGACAGCGTCTGAACTCGCAGCGGGGACGGCTGCGCTACGAGAGGGCTGGAAACCTGGCGATTGCATTGCCTTTTCGGATTGGTGAGAATGACCGCAGATCAGTGGTTCTTCGTTTACGACCATGGCCCTTCAGGATTTGACCCCGCAGTTGCGCACCCGGCTCAGCCAGGTGGAACGGGCCGTGGGCTGGTTCGTGATCCTGGCCACGCTTCTTTTGCTGGGCGGGTTCGGCTACTACGTTTATCACACCGCGAAACGCAAAGGCTGGTTCCTCACCAAAATCCCCTACCACACCTACGTCCGCGACGCGACGGGTCTGAAAGTGGGCGATCCGGTGCGGTTGATGGGCTTCGAGGTCGGCGAAATCATCCAGGTCGAAGGGATGCCCGCAGGAAAGAACTGGTTTTCGGAAAACAACTACAACGTGTTCGTCCGATTCCGGATTCGCGAGCCTTACTACGGATATATCTGGAGCGATTCGCGCGTCCGGATCGGCGCGGGGGATTTTCTGGGCAAGCGCACGCTGGAAGTGCTCAAGGGGAGCACCGGAGAAGTCAGCGTCGTCGAAGGCAAACAAATCGCCGTGCTGAACAAGGACCGCTCCAAGCCGGGCGATTACGTGGAACTGGAAAAACAACCGCAGGGGTGGTGGATTCCAGCCGAAGAATCACCGGCGCTGGGCGAGCGGCTGGAGCGAATCGCCAACCAGGTCGAGCGGGCCATGCCCACCATTCTCGGACTGACCAATCAGTTGACCGGCATCCTTTCCAATAGCTCGCGGCTCCTCGCGCAAATGAGCGGCACCGTCGATCAAACCCGGCCCGTGCTCTCGAACCTCACGGCGATCACGGGTTTCCTGACCAATTCCCACGGCGCCTTGGGCGAATGGCTCATTCCGACAAACGTCAATCAGCACCTCGAAACCGCATTGGCGGCGGCCCATTCCACGCTGGCCACGGCCGACACGAACATCGCGTCGGTCGCCGCCGGGCTGACGCAGACGCTGGAGCATCTGGCCAATCTCACAAGCAACCTTAACGCGCAGGTTCAGGCGAATGATAAAATTCTCGCGCAGATTTCCAGCGCGGTTGTGCATGCGGACGACCTGATGCAAGGCCTCAAGCGCCATTGGCTGCTGCGGTCAGCGTTCAAAGAAAAGGGGACCAATTCGCCGCCGCGTCGTCTGACGTCGCCACGAGCTGCCACGCGCTGAAATCCGCGCTACGGCGCTATCCCCATAGCCACTCTCTTTCCCTCGGAGCGCGGCCTTCAGGCTGCTTCGACGCACACTTCGCCTGGCGCTTACGGTTTGAAAAGGACCCCGGTCGGATTCTGAGATGAAGGGGCCTGAAGACCGGTACCGGTTTAGCGCTTCGGGCAATTCTGGAGTTGTGGAGGCATTTGCGGTTTCTTCCCCCTCACCCCGGCCCTCTCCCCCGGGGAGAGGGAGGACTGATTCCTGGCGTCGGTCACCAAGGGAGGCCGCGGATTGTTCCGTGACAGCGACAGCGCTCCCCTCTCCTTGGGGAGAGGGCCAGGGTGGGGCCGGGGTGAGGGGAAATTAACTCAAACTCAGCGGTCCGCCGTCGCAGAGCGCGGGCTTGCCGAACGTCTCGATCCGGTGCCCGACCGCGTGCGCCAGAGCAAGGTGCAGGCGGTTGTGCGGGACCTTCTCGAGCTTGAGGCAACGGCCCATTGGGAAGCCAAATCCGCCTCCGATGAGCACGAACGGAATGTTGTCCAGCGTGTGAGAATTGCCTTTGCCGAGCTCGTTGGTCCAGACGATCATTGTGTGGTCCAGCAAGCTGCCTTCACCGCCGGGTTCAGGTGTGCCGGCCAGCTTCTGCGCCAGATAATTCAACTCGCCGGCAAACCACTTGTTGATCTTCGTCAACTTGGCCACGGCTTCTTCGTTCTTGTCCGGTTCGTGCGAGAGACCGTGGTGGCCATCCGTGACGCCGAGCCAGTTCATCCGGGCCTGGCCGACGGATTTGGTGTATTGGAGCGTCGCGACGCGCGCCATGTCATTGACGAAACTGTTCACGAGCAAGTCGATCTGCATTCGGCTCAAACGCGGCACGTTGTCATTTTGGTCGGCCACGCCTTCTTCGAAAGCCGGCGGGGTGACGCGGAGCTTCTGGCGGCCGGCGTCGCTGATTTCTTTCTCCATCTGCCGAACGAGCGCTTCGTGTTCCTCCAAGAGCTTTCGATCCTCGGCGCTGATCAACTTGCGGACTTTCTTCAAATCAACGCGCACGTCGTCGAGCACGCTTTTGAGGCTCTCCTTGTCTTTCAATTGGCCGTAGAGTTTTTGATACATCTGATACGGATCGGAAACGGGCGCGACGGGCTTGTTCGGGCCGGCGTAAGACATCCGCGTCCAGGGATCGGCTTTGTCTGTGACGCCCACGCCAAATTCCAGCGACCCAAAACGGGTCCGGCTCTCCTCGCGGCTCTGGAAATAGTTCTTGATCTCCTGATCGATCGAGATGCCGCTGGCCCATCCAGCCGGCGTGTGCGAACCGCCCTGGATGTTGCCCGGAAACAATTCGATGCCGGTGAGCAAGCAGCTCATGCCGCGCATATGGTTGTCGCCGTCGCCGCGCACTTTGTTGGAAAGTCCGTGCAAGACCAGCATCCGATCCTTGAACGGCTCCAGCGGCGTCATGATTTCCTTGAGCTTGAAGTCTGAGCCGGTTTCGTCCGGCCAGAACGCAGACGGGATCGTGCCGTTCGGACTGAACATCACGATCAGCCGCTGGCGCGGGCGCGCCGGACTGGCCAGACCCAGGCTCGGCAGGCCGAGCAGGAAAGGGAGGGACGCGGTGGAGAGGCCCAGTTGCTTGATGAAGTGTCGGCGATGAATGGCGTTCATAGGCTAATTGCACAGAATGTTTAGCACAGGTTTGTGCGATTGGACAAAGGTTTTTAGACAGGAATTGTCTCAGGTAAGGTAGTTAAATTAGTTAAGGTGGGGCGAGGCTCCTGACGAGCCAATGCTCCAACACTTCTTCAACGCTTCGACGACACGACGGGCTTCTCAACGCCATGCAACGCGGACACGGTCACGATTTCCGCCAGCAGCTTCCGAATGTTGAAGCCAGACTCCACGAATGCTCGCCGCAGGTTTGGCAGCGCATTCGCGCCGTACGCGAGGATCGGTTGCTTGACCACGTGGTGGAACAGTTGCTCGATGAAACCGTTCTGGGCCTGGTCGCTGCTGGCGGCGAAGTTCGCCAGATCGCGCGCGCCGGTCAGGCGGATGGTTTGACCGGCGTCGGTCGTGTAATCGCTAACCGCGTTGATGGGGCGTTCGCCCTCGCGGGTGCGGAACCGGCCCACGGCATCATAGTGTTCGAGGCTGAAGCCGAGCGGATTGATCACCGAATGGCAATTCTGACAGGCCTGCGCACGCGTGAGTTGTTCCACCTTTTCGCGCATGGACAAATTGGGCGCAAACTCCTCGTCCTTGAACGCGACCGCCATGGGCGGCGGCTTCAGCGCGCGCCCCACGATGTTCCGGGTCAGGAACACCCCGCGATGAATGGGCGAGGTGGACTTCTGATAAGCGAACGCCGCCAGCAAATACGGATGAGTCAGGACACCGGACCGTTCCCGGCCGTCGAAGACCGCCTTCACGAAATCGTCGGTGGCGTTCGTCTGCACTCCGTAAAACTGCGCCAGCCGGTTGTTGACGTAGAGATGTTCCGCGAGCAGCAGTTGGCGATAGTCGGAGGAGGCGCTCCACACGGTGTCCGCCAGAAACAAATTCAGCGAGGCGCGCAAGTCCGCAATGATTTCCGGTGTGAAGCCCGGGAACAACTGGGCGTCCTTGGAAAGATCGTCCGTGTGGTTCAACTGCAGCCATTGGTGCAAGAACGATTGCATTTTGGCCCGGGCCCGAGGATCGGCCTGCATCCGGTTGGATTGCTGCGTTACCTGCTCGCGCGTGCGCAGCAGGCCGGTGCCAGCGGCTTTCAACAACTCCTGGTCCGGCAAGGAATCCCACAATCCGAAGGCCAGCCGCTCGGCCACTGCGAAGTCGTCGGCCTGCGAGCCTTCCAATCCGAGATACAGAAATCGCGGAGACTTCAGCGTGAGCAGCACGACGCGTTTCACCGCGTCTTCGACCTTGGGCGAATGAGCGAATTGCGCGGACACAAACAATCGTTTCTGCTCCTTGGTCAACGGACGGCGGAAGGCAGTTTCCACGAACTCCAGACAAAAGGCTTCAACTTTGGCGGCGCGATCCTCGTCCTTCGGTTTGCTGCTGGATAGGCGGTCGAGCTGTTTGGCCACAAAGTTTGCCACTTCGATGGCCGCTTGCGTCGCGGCCTCATCCCAGGCTTTGGACACCGCAACGCCGCGCTCGTAACCGACGCTGCTGTCGTCCGGCGGGAGGGGCGTCGGCACCACGAATGTCGGCGCCACACGCGCGGGCGAGAGATTGCGCGCGGGGATCGGTTCGTCCACGCCATGCGGAGGCTTCCAGCGCAGAACGATCGCGGCTGTCTTTTCCTTGAACTTGAAGAAGTCCAACCGCAACGGATACGCGCGCCCGCCGATCAACCGGACCGTGGCCTTGTGCTCGGTGGCCGTCCCGGAGGCCACGCCAGCGTCGATCAACGGCGTGTCCTCGTCATTAACCCAGAGCCGCGCGCCGTTGGGGGTCTTCAGGATGAATTCATGGTCTCCGCTCTCATCGGCCAGGACGGAGCCTTGCCAGCGCATCGAGAATTCGTTGGTGCCACCGGGCTGCGGAGGCCGCTCAGGGGTGTTGAACGGTCCGCTCTCGCCGAACTCGAAATTCACCTGGCGATCCACACGTTCAAACGCGTTCGTGTCGCTGCGGAAATTCCGCGATTTGAAATAGCTGCCGGGCAGCCCGCGTTCCTCGCCCGGCGGACTGTCGGCGCCGGTGAAGTGTTTGAGCAAATCGGCGACTGCGTTGACGTACTGGCGATTGGTGAGCCGGGCCAGTTCGACGCGAGGCGGGTGGTTGCGCAGCCGCGCTTCGCGGGAGTAGAAGGCGTCGTATATGTATCGCGCCACGGCCGCGGCGTCGGGCCCCTTGCACTTGTCCGGATCATTTTCCGGCATGTTGCGATCGATGTAGCGCGTCAGCCTTTCGAGAGCCCAATCCCCATGGAGCGCATCGTCGTATTTGCCTTTGACTCCTTGCCCGCTACGCCCATGACATTTGGCGCATTGCTGCCGGTAGATGTCGCGGCCGGAGGGACGTCGGTCAACCGGCGCGGCTTCGGATTGGCCCAACGAAACCGCCAGCCAGAGCAGGGCGCAAACTGGCCAGGCAGATTTCCACACCGCCATATCGCTGCGTTGTCGCTTGCCCGCCACCGACCAGGCGGAACGGGTTGCATCTGCGATTCTGGGTTCGGTCTGTCGAGCGCGCATTTTGGATGAGACACAATCTGCCTTGAGGCTGGCTGACAAGCTCAGAGGCGCGATTGTTGACCCGAGAATAGACCGGATTATTCGGCTTTTTCAAGCGATGAGGCTTTGCTTTTGGTAACCCCTCACTTAACGACGGTGGAGCGACGCGTCTGCGGAGCTTTGCTTCGATGGCATTGGCTCGGCGGGAGCCTCGCCCCACCTTACTGCTTGGTCCGCGGGATGGACGACAAAGCTCGTAGCGCAGAGTTGCACTCTGCCGTATCGCAGAATTGTATTCTGCGGGGCGTCTCCCAGTCCGAGCCCGCTGGGACTTGCCGGCGCCCTGCCGATTGGAAATCGGCGCTACGGTTCTCCGGTCGATCTGTCGTCAATCCCACGGTCTGATCAGTACTTGCTTTTGGCATGTCGTCCACTGGCGTGACCGTCGATGTGAATACGCTCCCTGGTCGCCTCCGTCAGACTTAGTGGTCCATTTCATAAATACGCTCACGTTCGCGGCAAGGGATTTTTCGGCCAGACGAGGCGCGAGCGACGAGCATATCCCGAAGTGGATCTGTAAGGAGCAAGCAACGAAGTCTGGCGAAAAAGAACTGCCGCCCTTCGGGTTGCGCCGAATTTTGCCTGGGGCTGCGTTGCTCCTCGGTCACAGCCCCACTGGCGGGGGATGCTCGCTCGTCGCGCCTTGCATCCGGCCAGGCGGCGCTCCCGCCAAAACCGGAATTTATTTTTGCACAGACCCTTAGGCTCGCTCGGAAGAATTGTTAACTTCACGAGTGCCTTTATCGTCTGAGTCTGTTAAATTTCGCCGTGAGTCAAATGCGCCGATTCAATCCAGGTTTTGTTCTGATCGGAGCACTCTGCTTCGGGGTTGCGGGAAGCCCGATGCCGCAGGAACAAAAGGCCGGCGCGGCACCGATCCCCAATCCCGCTCTCCCTCCTTCGCCAGACTCGAACCCGACATTCAAAGAGCAGATCAAGCCGCTGCTCGGAAAGTTTTGTGTCGAGTGTCATGGGAAGGAAAAGCAAAAGGCCGAGATCAACTTCGAGGCTTACAAAGATGCCGCTGAAATCCTCGCCGACCGCAATACGTGGGAAAAAGTCCGGGACATGCTGCGGTCTCGTGAAATGCCCCCGGAAAAGAAACCTCAACCGTCCGAGGAGGAGCGTCAGAGCCTGGTCCATTTCATCGACGCTGAACTGGCGAAGCTCGATTGCAGCGGCCCGGTGAATCCGGGCAAGGTGACGATTCGCCGGCTCAATCGCAACGAATACAACAACACCATCCGCGATCTGATCGGCATCGATTTCAAGCCTGCCGCTGATTTTCCGAGCGACGAAGTCGGTTACGGCTTTGACAACATCGGCGACGTCCTGTCCTTGCCGCCGATCTTGATGGAAAAATATCTGGCGGCGGCGGAGCAGATCGCGAAACAGGCCATCGTCACCGAGTTCTACGGACGGATTCCGGTGAAGCGAATCGAGGCCGAGACGTTGTCCTCCACAGCCAACGGCGGATTCTTTGAGGATCGGGCATTGTCGCTGGATACCGAGGGCGAAGGCTACACTGAATTCAATTTTGCTCAGAAGGGCAATTACATCATCCGGGCGCGCGCTTTCGGCCAGCAAGCCGGACCGGAGGCGCCCAGGATGGCTTTCCGCGTTGGAGGAAAGGATCTGAAGATCGTCGATGTCGCCGCGGTGGAAGCGAAGCCGGTCATTTACGAAGTGCGCGCTGAAATCGAGGCCGGCAAGCAGCGGCTCGCCGTCGCGTATCTGAACAATTACAACGTCCCGGACCATCCCGACCCGAAATTGCGCGGAGACCGGAATCTGATCGTGGATTACATCGAAGTGGAAGGCCCCATTGGCGCCGAGCCGCCTCCGTTGCCTCGCAGCCACACGCGCATTATAACCTGCGTCCCGCGACCCGGCCGGGAAAAGGAATGCGCCCGCGAAATCCTGGGCAACTTCGCCCGGCGCGCGTTTCGCCGGCCCGTCGCGAGCGAAGAGGTCGAGCGGTTGGTTCGCTTCGTGGATGTCGCCAAGGCGGAAGGCGGGAATTTCGAGGAAGGCATTCAGTTGGCGGTCCATGCGGTACTGGTTTCTCCCTATTTCCTGTTCCGCTGGGAACTGGACCCGGCGCCGGAGAAGTCCGACGCTGTCCGATCACTTTCGGATTACGAACTGGCTTCGCGGCTTTCCTATTTCCTCTGGAGCAGCATGCCCGATGACGAACTTTTCGCGCTGGCTGAGAAGGGACAGTTGCGCCAAACGGCGACGTTGGAAGCCCAGATCAAGCGGATGCTGCGCGATCCCAAGGCCAGGGCGTTGGTCGAGAATTTCGCCAGCCAATGGCTTACGATCCGGAACCTGGACACCGCGACGCCGGACATCGAAATGTTTCCTGAATTCGACCAGGCTCTGCGAACCGCGATGCGCAAGGAAACGGAACTCTTCTTCGAGGCAATCATGAAAGAAGACCGGAGCCTCCTGGAATTCCTGGACGCCGATTTCACGTTTCTCAACGAACGCCTGGCCAGGCATTACGGAATATCCGGAATCCAAGGAGAGCAGTTCCAGCGCGTCAGTCTGGACAAAGAGACCCAACGCGGCGGCATCCTCACTCAGGCCAGCATTCTCACCATTACTTCCAACCCGACGCGCACCTCGCCGGTGAGCCGGGGCAAATGGATTTTAGAACAGATTCTCGGCACGCCTCCGCCGCCTCCGCCTGCCGATGTGCCCGATCTCCCGGAGGACGAAAAGGCCATTGCCTCCGCGTCGCTGCGCCAGCGCATGGAACAGCATCGGACGAACCCCGATTGCGCGGTGTGCCACAACAAGATGGACCCGCTAGGTTTCGCCTTTGAAAACTTCAACGCCGTTGGCGCTTGGCGCGCTCTGGATGGCAAATTCCCGATTGATCCCTCAGGAACCCTGCCGGACGGCCGATCCTTCAGTGGCCCGGAAGATCTGAAACGCATCCTCAAGTCCGAGCAAACATTCGTTCGCTCTTTGACGGAGAAGATGCTAACTTTCGCCCTGGGCCGCGGCCTGGAAAACTACGACCATTGCGCGGTGGACCAGATTTGCAAGGCCCTCGCCCAAAATCGCCATAAGTTCTCGACTTTAGTGGCCGAAATTGTTAAATCCGCGCCATTCCAAATGCGAAAAACAGAAGGACCCAACCCATGAGCACGAATTGCCAACTCCCCCGGCGAACATTCTTGAAAGGCCTCGGCACCGCGATCGCCCTGCCGATGCTCGACGCCATGGTTCCCGTGCGCGCCGTCGCGAGCATCACCGACAAGACCAGGCCGCCCACGCGCATGGCCTTCATCTACGTGCCCAATGGCGCCCACATGCAGGATTGGACGCCGTCGAAAGTCGGCGCGGATTTTGACCTGACCCCGACGCTTCGGCCACTCGCCCCGGTCAAAAATGATTTGTTGGTGCTGACGGGCCTGACTCACGACAAAGGTCGGACGAATTCCGACGGCCCGGGCCATCATGCTCGCGGGGCCACGGTCTTCTTGACGGGCAGCCAGGCTTTGAAAAGTGAAGGGGCGGAGATTCGCGCCGGCGTGTCCGTGGATCAATACGCCGCCAGCATCGTCGGCAAAAATACACGGTTCCCTTCGCTCGAACTAGGCACCGAAGCCGGTCGCCAAGCCGGGAAATGCGATTCCGGCTATAGCTGCGCTTACTCGAATAACATCTCCTGGCGCGACGAATCCACCCCGACCGCCAAAGAAACGAATCCTCGCCTCGTGTTCGAGCGCTTGTTCGGGAACGGCCCTGGCAAAGAACGCAATGAAAGCCAGATCAAACGCGACCGTTATAAGAAGAGCATCCTGGATTTCGTCCTCGAAGACGCGAAGCGCTTGAGCAATCGCGTGACCGGCAACGACCGCCAAAAACTGGACGAATACCTGACCGCCATCCGGGAGATCGAGACCCGAATCGAGCGCGCGGAAAAAGAAACGACGGCGTCCGCGATAGTTCTCCCCGGTTACGAGCGGCCTGCGGGCATCCCGGCGTCGTTTGAAGACCACATCCGGCTGATGGGCGACATGATGGTGCTGGCGTTCCAGAGCGACGTCACGCGCATTGCCACGTTCATGATCGCCAACGAAGGCAGCAACAAGGCGTATCCGTTTATCGGCGTCAACAACGGGCATCACGAACTCTCCCACCACCAGGGGGACCGGAACAAGCAGGCGAAGATCGCTCAGATCAATAAATTCCACATCGCCCAGTTCTCCTACATTTTGCAGCGGCTCAAATCGATCCCGGAAAGCGACGGCACGTTGCTCGACAATTGCATGGTCGTCTATGGAAGCGCGTTGAGCGACGGCAATGCCCACAACAGCGAGAACTTGCCTGTGCTGCTTGCGGGCCGAGGCGGTGGGACGATCCGCACGGGACGCCACGTCAAATACGAGTTCGAGACGCCGATGTGCAATCTGCTGCTTTCGATGCTCGACCGCGTGGGCGCTTCGGCGGATTACTTCGGCGACAGCACCGGACGCCTCGTTGGCCTGGAAGCGTAACCTGACGTCGGTAGGGCTGCGCTGCCGCGCAGCCGTTGCGGTGCTGCACCCGATTGGATTTAGGATTTACGGCGGCGCAGCAGCGCAGCCCTACCACGAATTGAATTGATCAGAGGCAAGGCGCAGAAGATTCGCGGGAATCGAATTTGCGCCTTTTGCATTTCGCCCATGAACCTCGAAAGAAGAAGCAGGTGGACACGAATTCCACGAATTTCCACGAATGAGATGGAGGCGAGAATGATTCGTGAGAATTCGCCCAATTCGTGTCTCTTGGAATCCGTGTCCATCCGTGTTTATCCGTGGTTGAATCAAATTCCAGGTTTCGTCGGCCAGCGGTCATTCGTGTCAGCCAGAGGTTGGCTTTGGGCGAGCTGGAAGCATGCTCTACTCGCGGGCATTCTCATCTTCGCGGCTTTGGAGTCGCTCTCCAGCTTCGCCCAGGACAAACCCAAGACCGTTCCTGAATTGATCAAGGAACTGGAGGCGGAAGACAAATTCGTCAAGAGGAAGGCGGCGGAAGACTTGGGGCAATTGGGCGCCGCCGCAAGACCAGCGGTTCCATCTCTCATTCGCGCGATGGAGGGTATCGATCAGCAAGTGTGGTTTCACTCCGTCATGGCGCTCGCCCGCATCGGGCCGGATGCCGAAGAAGCGATCCCGGCTCTCATCGCCGCGCTGGACACCTCCAGGAGCCCGCGCGGACGCGATGCCATGCGGCGCCAGGTGTGGTATCGGACGGCGTATGCGCTCGGCCGCATTGGCGGGGCGGCGATGCCGTCTCTGTTGAAAGCGCTGGAGGATGAGAAAACCCTTGTCCGGTCGGGCGCCGCCAAGGCACTGGGCTTTATGGGGCCTGCGGCTAAAGAAGCCGTCCCGCAGCTTATCGGAAAACTCAACGACTCGGAACCGGAAGTCCGCCAGCAATCCGCTGAAGCTCTGAGTCAGATTGGTTCACCGACCCTCCCGCGGTTGATCCCTGCGCTCTCCGCGCCCGAGACGCTCACGAGAGCCGGAGCGACACTCGCCCTGGGCATGATCGGCCCGGCTGCAAAAGACGCTGCGCCACCGTTGGCCGATCTTTTTCATCGAGAAACCGACCCGGCCATTCGCGCGACGGCCCTCGAAGCCCTGAGCAAGGTCCGTTATGACGCCGGCCGATTCGTTCCCTTGCTGCTCTCGGCGCTGCGATCGGACGCTTACGGGGTGCGCCATGCCGCGGCTAACGGCCTTTTGCTCTTGCCCCAGCCGGAGAACACCGTGGTCCCGCCGCTGCTGGCGTTGCTCCAGAATGGCGATCCGTTCGCCAAGGAACAGGCCGCGCATGTCCTGGGGCGGATCGGTTCTCCTGCCGGCGCCGCCATTCCGCTTCTCATCAAAGCCGTGGCAACGGTCGGTGAGGAGCCGCCGGTTTTTCCTTTTTCCGATGCGCTGGTGCAAATCGGGCCGGCGGCAGCGCCCGCGTTGATCAAAGCGCTGGAGAGCACGCAGATCACGGAGATCAGGCAAGGCGATTGGCGAATCCGCTGCCTCGTGGCGATTGGCGAATCTGCCGCGCCCGCGCTGCTCAAAGCGCTCGACGACCGAAACGCCACCGTCCGCTTCGCCGCCATCGAAATCCTCAAGGACATGAAATCTGCCGCCAAGGCGATTGTGGCGCCGCTTCAGAATCTGGCTGGCGATCCGGTTCCGGAGGTGCGCTCGAGCGCCTTGCTCGCGCTGAGTGAACTCGATCTTCGCACGGATTCCTATTTGCCGAAGCTCATCGAAGCGCTGAAAGATGAATCAGCACAGGTTCGTTCGGCCGCTGCGCTGGCCCTGGCGAACGCCGGGCCGGATGCCAAACCCGCTCTTCAACCGCTCATCCAGGCGGTGAGGGACCCGGACCGTTCCGTTCAGAAAGGCGCGGCCAGAGCCGTGGCTGCGATCGGCGCCGCCGCCGAGGCGGCGGTTCCTGCGCTAATCTCGGCGCTGGCCCAGAAAGAAAGCCCTGCGTTGCTGCGAGTCGAATTCATCGCCGCTTTAGGCAAGATCGGAGCGCCAGCCGCGTCCGCCGTCCCGAAGCTCCTCGAATTCGTGGACGATGGCAGCCAGGAGGTCCGAGCTGCGCTTTTTGCGAGCCTCGGCCGCGTCGGGCCGGAAGCGAAGGCGGCCGTGCCGGCGTTGTCGAACGCGGTGAAAGATCCCGCTCCTGAGATTCGGGCCAACGCCGTCGCCTCGCTGGCGAGAATCGAGGCCGATTCGAAAAGGGTTCTGCCGATTCTGGACGAGGCGATCGAGGACCCTTCACCCGCCGTTCGCAAAGTTGCCGCCGACGCCGTCGCCAGGTTCGGCGAATCCGCGGACGAGGTCATTCCGAAGGTGTTTGCTCTCTTGAAAAGCGAAGAGGATCGTCCAGTCGCTCTGGACGCCCTCCGGCAGATCAAGGTCAAGTCCGTCTCCCTCCTGACGGAAACGCTGTCGAACAACGATCCGTCCGTCCGGCTTTTCGCTTGTGAAGCGCTGGGGCGCCTCGGTCCGCTGGCCAAAGAGTCCATCCCCGCGCTCCAAAAGGCGCTGAACGACGATTACGACATCGTCCGCCGCCAGGCGCGAATGGCGCTCAGACGGATCGAGGAGGAGGAGAAGAAACCTCCGCCGTAGAGGATGTGAGTTGGTTGCCGGTCATGAAACGGCATTTGATTTCAACAGGAGGAAACGACAGTCAACGGAGAATACGTTCGTCCCCAGGACATTGGCCCGCGACGACGCTCGCCCCGCCTCAACTGGTAATGCCTCAATCGAAGGAATTCATTCTGGGGCGGACCCGCACTCCGGATCGCACGAACAAACGGAAGGCGATCTGGACGTGACTTACCCCAACGGCATCCGGCTGAAACTGGTTGCCGTGAAGGCGAACCAATTGTTGAATGTTCCCGAATTGGAAATGCCCAAACCATGAAACCGTGGAGATTGAAAATCTGCGCTACGCCTGCGTTGCGTGTGCTTCTCTTGGCCGCCGCGTTTTTGTTCGGCCTGGCGCATGCAGTTATGGGCGCGGACACGTCGGCGGTTCGCGAGACGGACGTGTTCGTGGCGGGCCAGGACGGCTACCACACGTTCCGCATCCCGTCGATCATCGTCACTCCCAAGGGAACGCTGCTCGCGTTCTGTGAAGGCCGCAAGCGTGGGACCAGCGACACGGGCAACATCGACCTGCTGTTGAAGCGCAGCTTCGATCAGGGCCGCACCTGGCAGCCCGTCCAGGTTGTTTGGGACGATAGCACCAACACCTGCGGCAATCCTTGCCCTGTTGTGGACCGAACGACAGGCACGATCTGGCTGCCCATGACTCATAACCTTGGCCAGGATCGCGAAGCCCAAATTGTCGATGGCACCAGCAAAGGCACGCGCTCGGTCTGGATGACGAAGAGCACCGACGATGGGGCAAGTTGGGCCAGGCCCGTCGAAATAACCAAAACTGTCAAAGCCGCCAACTGGACCTGGTACGCGACCGGCCCCGGCGTTGGCATTCAATTGAAATCTGGCCGGCTGGTGATTCCCTGCGATAACAAAGTCGCTGTGACAACGGCGCGCCAGTCGCACGTCATTTATAGTGACGACCACGGCGCGAACTGGAAACTGGGCGGTGGGGTCGGACCGAACTGCAACGAATCGCAAGTGGTCGAACTCGCCGACGGTTCCTTGCTGCTGAACATGCGGAGCTATCAGGCCAACAACCGGCGGATGATTTCCACCAGCCGCGACGGCGGACTCACCTGGTCGAGACCGGTCGAGGACGGCACGTTGATCGAGCCAGTCTGTCAGGCGAGCCTTTTGCGTTACGACTGGGGAGATTCGGCCCAGGCGCCGCTTCTGCTGTTCTCTAATCCGGCGAGCACGAGGCGCGAGAAGATGACTGTGCGTGTCAGTTACGATCAGGGCAAAACCTGGCCGGTCGCGAAACAACTCCACGGCGGACTCTCGGCCTACTCCTGTTTGACCGTGCTTCCGGACAAATCCATCGGATGCCTTTACGAGCGAGGCGAGAAATCCATCTATGAGAGAATCTCTTTCGCGGTGTTTCCGTTGGCGTGGCTGACGAATTCCCCCGATCAAAAGCGCCAGGAGCTCCTACGGAATCCGAAATAAGAGACCCCTTCCCATGAACCGACGTTGGTTTGTAGTCCCGCCTTTAGGGTCCGGGGCGCCCGACCGGCTAAAGCCGGGACTACATGCCGGGCGTGGTTCATGGGCCGCGTGCATGGTTCTGAAACCAAGCAGGCTTCCCATGAACCGTTCCTCCGGACCGTGGCCTTTAGGCCGCTTCAACGCCTGACTGCGGAGAGTGCGCGGAAGCAGCCTGAAGGCTGCGGTCCGCACGGTTCGTGGGCCAAGTGCAGGTCCGAAAGGAACAGGAAACTTCCCATGAACCGTCCTTGGTCCGCCAGGTCTTGGCCGAGCATTGACAGCCTGCGTTGCTCAACCGAGCGCGGCGAACCAAAGCGCAATCAAGGCCACGGCGCTGAGCCAGAGCGCGACGAACGTGCACAGTTCCCTTCCGTCTGCGTGGCGGTGGCTTAGTGGTCCGTTTCGTAAATACGCTCACGTTCGTTGCGCCCAATTTGGCCTGGGGCAAGGCGCGACGAGCGAGCATCCCCCGCCAGTGGGGCTGTGACCGAGGAGCAACGCAGCCCCAGGCAAAA